>MWJR01000244.1 GCA_002127415.1 Calditrichaeota bacterium AABM5.125.24 | reverse complement strand
GGCGGGGAGAGGTTCCTCATCGCCACCGTGAGGGAAGAGCCGTGATGGAACGTCTCTACGACAGGACCGGCTGGACCGTGTCGATTATACTGCACGGCCTGTTGGTGCTGGTCTTCCTGCTGTCCCGTCTTGAGCTCCAGCCGTTCATCCTCGATTTCACGACGATTGCCTTCGAGCCGTTGACCACGGTGGAGACGGGCGGAGGTGCGGTTCTTCCGACCTTCAACGGGGGCGAGCCTCTGATCGAACTGCCGCGACGCCCGATGCTGGATGATACTTCGCCCCTGCTCAGGCTGCCGGATCGTGAGCGCCAGGCTGTGGAGGCTCCGGCGCTGGTGGACAAGCCCGACCTGGTTGCTCACAGGCCGATACTGCAGGGGCAGAGGGAGGAGCTTCCCACCGCCGCACCGGGGCTAAGGGAGCGGGCAGATTTCAGGCCGCTGCCGATCAGCGACGAGATACTGACCGGCACCAGCCCCGATGCACTGTCGGACCGGCTGGTCGGGGATGAGATGTTCAGCATCGAATGGGAGGGATCGGCCAGGGAAAAGCTCAGCGGCAGGCTGCCGGAGTTCCCTCCGGGTGTCCAGAAGGCCGCCACGGTGCGAATCGATTTCAAGGTGGCTCCGGACGGCAGCGTCATTTGGACAGCAGTCGAGACCAAGGGACTGCCCGAGCTGGAGAAGGTGTCGCTGGAGGCCCTCAGAACCTGGCGGTTCAACCCTCTCGACAGGTCGATGCCGCAGGTGAATCAGTCGGGCATGGTGACTTTCGTCTTCAAGTTGAAGTAGGCAAGACATTTTATTGCGGTTCAGAGGTGGCCGGACAGGAGTGTCCGGCCTACCGGATGTTAAAGAAGGATGAACGTTGATAGAGCGCAGATTGCCTTGACTTAAATTGTGTGGAAAATTAAATTAAAAGGTTATGTTCATTCGGCTTTTTCAGGGCGATTAGCTCAGGTGGTCAGAGCGCTGGTCTCACATATCAGAGGTCACTGGTTCGAATCCAGTATCGCCCACTGTTGGCGAACCTCCGGTTGCATTAATGGTAACTACCTTGAATAGAAAGGTGGTCTCGAAGGGCGAGCTTATAGAGTTGGTTAACCAGTGGAAGCGTCAGCACGAGACCATCGCCTTCACCAACGGGGTGTTCGACCTGGAGCTTCATCCCGGGCATATCTATTCCCTCGAGCGTGCGGCTGAGCTGGCTGACCGTCTGATAGTGGGAGTGAACAGCGACGCCTCCGCTCGCCAACTGGGTAAGGGCCCCGGCAGACCGAGGCTGCCGGAGCGGACACGAGCCGCCAACATCGCGGCTCTGGATATGGTCGATGCGGTGGTGATATTCGGTGAATCCACTCCCCGCGAGCTGCTGGCCGAGCTCAGGCCCGATTTCCTCGTGAAGGGTGACGAATACAGGCCGGAGGAGGTGGCCGGCAGGGAGTATGCCGGTGAACTGGTCCTGATACCCCGACTGGAAGGCTTTTCCACCACGAACCTGGATGAGGAGCGGCGTGCTGATTGCGGTAGCTGACGATGCTTGAACAACTGACAGACCGGTTTGAGCGCTTCGTGAGGAACCTGCGCGGGCAGGGGAAGCTCACCGAAGCCAACGTCCGTGACACGGTTCGCGAGGCCCGCCGCATCTTCCTCGAGGCCGACGTCAGCCTGCCGGCGGCGCGGGCGTTCGTGGACGGTGTGCTTGAGAAATCGCTCGGCCGGGAGGTGCTGACCAGCGTCACCCCCGGCCAGCAGATGGTCAAGATTATTCACGACGAGCTGGCCGTCTTCCTGGGGGGTGAGTTTGCACCGCTCCAGTTCGGGCGTTCGCCGTCGCCTATTCTGATGGTCGGGCTGAACGGCTCGGGCAAGACCACCACCGCCGCCAAGCTGGCGCTGCATCTGAAGCGTCGAGGGCGTCATCCTCTTCTGGTCGCAGCCGACACCCGCCGTCCGGCTGCCATAGACCAGATCGAGACGCTGGGCAGGGAGCTTGAGGTGCCGGTCTTCACCGGGGATAGAAAGGATCCGGTGGCCATAGCTGCCGGGGCTCGCGACTATGCCCGCAGTCAGGGGCTCGACTGCCTGATCATCGACTCGGCAGGCCGGATGCACGTGGATGAGGAGCTGATGGCGGAGCTGGCGACACTTCAGGCTGCGGTGGCGCCGCCGGAGACCCTGTTGGTCGCTGACGGGATGACCGGCCAGGACGCGGTTCGTTCGGCAAAGGCCTTCCTGGAGAGGGTTGAACTGACCGGCATCGTCCTGACCAAGCTTGACGGTGACGCCCGCGGAGGGGCTGCCTTGTCGATCCGCTGGGTTACCGGTCGCCCGATAAAGTTCGTGGGGGTGGGTGAGAGGCCGGCCGACCTGGAGCCGTTTCATCCCGACCGTATGGCCGGTCGCATACTCGGTATGGGCGACGTGGTCACCCTGGTCGAGAAGGCTCAGGATGCCGTGGACGCCGATGCCGCCGAGAAGATGGCCCGCAAGCTGGCCCGCCGGGAGTTCACACTCGAGGACTTCCGCAGCCAATTGGTTCAGCTCAAGAATATGGGGCCGCTGGACTCGATGCTGGCCCTCATTCCCGGCATGCGTGGCGCGCTTAAAGGTGTGGAGGTCGATGAAGGGGAGCTGAAGGGCATCACGGCGATTATCGATTCCATGACCGTCGCTGAGCGGCGGAACCCTCGCCTGATTGACGGCAGCCGTCGTCGGCGCATCGCCCGCGGCAGCGGTCGGACTGTGCAGGATGTCAACCGGCTCCTCAACCAGTTTGAACAGATGCAGAAGATGATGAAGCGGTTCGGTGGAAAGCATAAACTCTGGACACATAAGGGATTTTCTGAAATTCCACGATTGTGTATTTAAATTCTATCTGAACAGAATATCAATTAAATATGGAGAATTGAAATTTGACTACTGAAGAAAATTTGGGTGTGGAATATCAAAACCACATACGTGATATATTGAGTAAAAAAGAGTTGTTACCAAAAGACTTGAAGGGTAACGATGCGGGTTTTTTTAGTAATGGAATCGATTATTACATTGAGATTAAAAACAGAACCGCACCGGATTTTGGTCAAAAAATACTTCATTGGGATCAAAAAGATGGTTGGTATTGGGCAAAAGAGGATATTGTTACAGAATTATATGACAAATATGGTGTTCTTGATAACATCAATCCAAATTTTATTCCAAGAAGACATTCCGTTCCAAAAGATGATATTACACCACAGGACAAAATATATAATCAAAAACAATTTAAAAGAAGTGGTATCATTATTAGTGATTTGAGCATTCTATATGAATTCTATGCCAGAAAAGACTGTTATTATATCCAAATTGAAGGATTGGGATTTTACTATATGAAAAAGGATATTGCAAATTTAGATGTTTTACAATTTACACCAAATTTGACTTTGAGGTTAAGGGCAAAAACTGTTCATTCCTATCCAATATATAACTACAGGTTCTATGTTGTTATTAATATTAATAAAAAGAAACTAAAAAAATCTAATTATGATCTAGAAGGGAAGGTTGGACCTTTTCCGAATATTACTCCATAAAGACATCGAGCCATATTATTAATTCTGTTTGGAAAAAAGGATTATACATGAAATGTGAAATAAAAAAAGCGGACTGTGAAAGTTATATTGGAGAAGTAGTGTCTGAGAAAATAGACTTAACTTTTTTAGATCCTCCTTTTAATCAGAATAAGGAATATTTAAGTCATAATGACGACATGAGTTCATCTGAATATTGGAGTTGGATGAGAAGAATTTGTGGCTTGGTTTATAAGCATACATCTAAAGGTGGTGCCATTTATTTTATGCAGCGAGAAAAGAACACAAATTCTGTTTTAGATTCTCTAAAGTCAACTGGTTGGGAATTCCAAAATTTAATTATATGGAGGAAAAAGACATCTGCAGTTCCAGGTGCCAAGAGATTTGGTAAGCACTATCAAATAATTGCATTTTTTACAAAGGGTAAAAGTCCAAGAGTATTCAACAGATTAAGAATTGATCCACCTTTGTTACAGAATCAAAAGCATATACGTCAAAATGGAATTTATATAACAGATGTATGGGATGATATAAGGGAATTGACCTCAGGTTATTTCGCTGGTGGTGAGCCGTTAAGATTTAAGAACGGTGAGCGAGTTCACAGGCAACAATCACCTATTAAATTATTAACAAGAATAATCCTTTCATCTTCAAATGTCGGCGATTTAGTCTTTGATCCTTTTGCTGGTACTGGAACAACATTAATAGTTGCAAATCAATTAAAAAGGAGATCGCTGGGAATAGAAGTTGACCAAACTAATGTAAATTTTATAAAAGATAGAATTAAGGAAGAACGTGAAGTTGATAATATATTTAAATTTCGAAATGAATATATAAACACTAAGAATTTAAAAAATATTTGGCCTTTTGATGAGGAATTTGAAAAAACTGGTTTTACCTTACAAGAACATCTTTTCAAAAAGAATGTTAAACACACTAATCTATGTTAAGAAGCATCTGGACCCACAGATTCATCGTCGTTCTTAATGCAATAGTCCTGGGCTTTATCATCGACCGGCTCAGCCATTCATTCTGGTGGGGTTTTCTTGGGCTGTTCGTGGTCGGAATCGTGGGTATCCTGAAGCTTAAATACCCGATCCTGCTGGAGCGTCTGCTCGGTATCGACCGCGAGACCGCCGCCGTGCTCAGGTCAGTTGTTTTAGCCTTTGTCTTCTTTGTTGAGTGCGCCATAGCGGCGCATCTTATCCTGGCGTGACGGATAATCTCACACAAAGGCGCAAAGGCGCAGAGGTGTGTATAAATCGTTTATAACAGCGCTTGAAAGAAATCTCGTATAAGAATGTTGTAGTCGGGGTTGTCCTCAACCCCGGCTACTGCTAAGTTTACGAAAACACTTTTAATCATTGTTCTAATTGGTTCTTCACTGAGGCTATTTTTTTGGAGTTACTATCTTGTCCGTTCGATTAAGATTGACGAGAATGGGGCGTAAGAAGCGCCCCTACTACCGCATAGTGGCTGTTGACAGCCGTCGCAAACGTGACGGGGCTTTCATCGAGAATCTCGGCCACTATCACCCGCTGGAGGATCCACCCACAGTCAAGGTCGATGCTGATAAGGCCCTGAAGTGGCTGAGGGTCGGAGCCCAGCCGTCCGACACCGTCCGCAGCCTTCTCAGACGGGAAGGGATATGGCTCCGTTTCCGGCTCGAGAAGCGCGGACTGCCGGAGAGTCAGATCGAAGGGATGATGACCGAGTGGTTCGAGGCCCGGAGCCACGCAAAGGCTGAAGAGCCTGCTGAAGGAACAGCCGAGGCAATGCCGGAGATACTCGAAGAGCCCGTGGGTGAACCGGAAGCGGCTGCTGCTGAAGAGGCTGGTGAGGAGAAGGCGGAAGAGGAAGTTGCCGCAACTCCTGAGAGCCCTGAGGAGTCCGTGACTGAACCGGAAGCGGCTGCTGCCGAAGAGGCTGGTGAGGTGAAGGCGGAGGAGGCTGAATCCCCTGCTGAACCCGATGCGGAATCAAAGGGTGGTGCCGAAGGGACTGAGACGGAAGAGAAGCCCGATGTTGAAGGGGAGGAAACAACGTCTGACGAGGGTGAGTCCAAAGAGGCATGATCCGGTAGGCCGGACACTCCTGTCCGGCCAAATTAAACCCGATGACCAATTCACCTTGCCTGGACGGTCTGTGTCCGCACCGGAAGATCCGACGGTCATCGGTCATATAGCCCGCCCGTTCGGGGCTCGCGGCGAGGTGAAGGTGATTGTCGAGTCGCACGACCCGCAGCGTATAATCGGCATGAAGCGGATCACGGTCAGATTGAACAGCGGGTACCGTTCCTTCGGAGTGAAGGTGGTTCAGCAGATTGGCGGGTGGTTTCGGGTCGGCCTCGAAGGGGTCGGGTCGCCCGAGGAGGCGGCCCTCCTGTCCGGGACTGATATCGTCGTTCCTTCATCCGAGCGGCCGGATCTGGCCGGTGATGACTACTATGTCGATGACGTCATCGGCTGCCTGGCGGTATCGGGCAGTGGCGAGGAGGTGGGCTTCGTGCGGGAGGTCATGCACCAGGAGCACCACGACCTGTGGGTAATCGACGGGCCGGAGGGGGAGGTGCTGGTTCCGGCTGTGCGTGAGTTTATCAGTGAGGTTGACCTGGACCGCCACCGGATTGTGGTGAAGCGTGTCGAGGAGCTCCGGGCGGTGAGATGAAGGTAGAGGTTATCACCTTATTCCCCGGGTTTTTCGAGGGAGTCTTCGGTCAGAGTATCCTGCGGCGGGCGCAGGAGGCCGGTGCGCTGGAGCCCTGCATCCATGACCTGCGGGAGTTCACCACCGACCGTCACGGTCAGGCGGATGACTATCGCTACGGGGGAGGGCCGGGGATGCTGCTGAGACCGGAGCCGCTCTTCGGTGCCTTTGAGCGGATTCTGTCAAAGGCTGAGTCCCGACCGCTGGTCATCTACCCCACGCCCCAAGGGGAGCCCTTTACTCAGGCGGCAGCGGACGAACTGGCCCGGCAGAGACATCTGGTATTTCTGTGCGGGCATTACAAGGGGGTGGATCAGCGGGTGGTAGAGCGGTGGGTGGACCGGGAATACTCAATCGGCGACTACGTTCTTACCGGTGGTGAGACAGCGGTGGCGGTGATGGTGGATGCGGCAGTTCGGCTGATACCGGGCGTCTTGGGAGATGCCGACAGCGCTCGCAGCGACAGCTTCCGCTCCGGTGGTCTCGACGGGCCGCACTACACCCGTCCTGATGTAACCAGAGGGCTGCGGGTGCCTGGGGTTCTGGTGTCGGGCCATCACCGTAATATCGAACGCTGGCGCCGCGCTACGGCTCGGTATCTGACCAGGCGCCGCCGGCCTGACCTTATCGACAATAAATCGGGATAGATAGATGGATGCGTGGAAAGGGATTATTCGCGACCAGATGAAGCCGGAGCTGCCGGATGTCAATTCCGGCGATACGGTTGACGTGCATTATCGGGTCGTCGAGGGGGATAAGGAGCGGACCCAGGTCTTCAGCGGGACGGTCATCCGCCTGCGCGGCAGCGACACCGGCGCCACCATCACGGTGCGGAAGGTCGCCAGCGGCGGGGTGGGCGTTGAGCGGATCTTCCCGATGCACAGCCCCTTCATTGCGGATATCAAGGTTCGCAAGCACGGATTTGTCCGCCGGGCCAAGCTCTACTACCTGCGCGAGCGGAGGGGTAAATCGGCGCGTCTGAAGGAGAAATCAACGGTCGGCTGAACCGCGTCACAATCGCGGGAGAGGCTTGAAACATAATTCCCCGTCAGATAGGGAAGAGCCCTGCCTGGAGACGGTCGCCGCCCCTGACCACAGGATCAGGGGCTATGTTCTCATTGCCATGTTCGCCGGGGTCAGCGCTGCAGCGGGTTATCTGCTCATAGCCGTGCCGAACGTGGAGGCCTTCACCGCTCTCCTGTTTGTGGCGGGGGTGATTCTGGGGTTCAGGCGGGGGTTTGTGGCTGCCGTGATAGCTGCGCTGCTTTACTTCGGTCTCAATCCCCAAGGGGGGCTGTTTCCGCCTCTGCTGGTGGCACAGATACTTGGGATCGCCGCTGCACCGCTGGCGGGGAGCCTGTTCAGACGTATGAGGGTCCGGGGGCTGCACCGCACGTTGGTCCTGGCGCTGGCGGCGATTTTGGTGACCCTCTGGTTCGACTTGATCACCAATCTTGCCTTCCCGCTTTCGGTCGGTTTTGACCGGGAGGGGATACTGTTGACGCTGGCGGCCGGGGTTCCCTTCAGCCTGGTGCACATAGCCGGGAACGTGGTGTTATTTTTGGTTCTGGTTCCACCCTTGATTGACCTGGTGCGTCGGCATCGGGTGGCCGGTTGATGGTTCGCATCCGAGCGGCAGCTCCTCGCGGCCCAGCCGTTATATGGCTTGCAGTCTTACTGTTCGCAGGCCTCGCCGTCGCCGATACGACCGACCAGCCATCTATCCTGTTCGGACATCCCCTGTTCAGCCCGGTCTATCTCACCACCCCCCTCGATGCTGGCTATATATATACTCTGACTTCCATCCAGCGCGCCCTGCTGAACGTGGAGCATTCCGGCGATCTGCTGGGTTGGGACGTTGGGTTCTTCCATCCAGACCTGGTCACTGCCGGCCGCGAGGTGTGCCTGTCGTCGCTGGGGGCCGGTCTGTCGGGCACAAAGCTGCTGTGGCGGGGCAGGCCTTTCCGGCAGCTTCGCACCGGCAGGGCTGACCTGAGTCTCATCCCGCCGTCGGTTGTAGGGGGGGTCAGGGCCGTCCATTGGGGAGGGCTGAGCGGCGTGATTTCTCCCGGCGCGGCAATCGAATTCCAGCCCCTGCAGCCTCAGAGCAACATCCCATTGACCTATCTGTATCACCGGGAGGGCTTCTACGACTTCGAACCGGTGGAGTTTATCCATACCCGTCGGTTCGGCCCGGGGACCCGTGTGTCGTTTGGCGGCTTCTTCCCCTCTTCCAGAGGCCGCTTCTACCATTCCGCGTATTCGGGTCAGACCCTGCACGGCCAGCTTGCAATCGACCTCTCCGCGCAAGAGGAGCTGAGCATCTCCTATATGTTCGGCAAACACAAGACCGAATACCCTCGCGATGAGAACATCCAAATAACAGACAATCGCGGCGATCTCGATCTGAACTACACGACCAGGATGGGGGATGGCGCCTGGTTTGATTTGGGCCTTTATCGGGTCGAGAGCCGCATTAAGCAGGGCGGTCTGCGCGAGTATAATCGGGAATTGGGATTGGTAGGGCGAATCGTTCGTGGCGGTGTTGGCGGGTATCTTCGTCTCAGCCGTCTGGATGCAAGCCTTCCGGGCGGCGGCGACTATGGGCTGTCGGAGCTGGAGGGGTCGCTGAGCTGGCGGGGTGATTACGGGCGGCTGTCTGCCTGGTTTGTAGGGGGTGGCAGCGGCTGGTGGCCGGATCGGCTGCGACCGGTGGCGGCAGCGGGGATTGAGGCCGACCTTACACCATTTGGGACACCCTTCGTCCATCTGAAGCAGGCTGTGGACCCACATTCACTCGAGATGATGTTCGCCGACTACGATACTGCAAGGGTGATAGAGGAGTATGAACCGGTCTGGGGTCGCTATCCTGATTGTCCTATAATCGGGGGGACGCTGCCGGTGACGGTGACACGTGGTGGCAGGGTAGGTGTGCGCCGAGCGCTTCCTCTGGGTATCCTCGAGCTCTCCTGCTTCGACCGGGTGGAGCTTCATCCGGCCTGCTGGCGGCTTCAGGGTGACAGCCTGATAACCCCTGTCGGTCTGGATCGTCGCGAGACCGTGGGTTGGGAGGCGTCATACCGGTTTGAATGGGGGCCGTATCGGGGCTATCTGGCGCTGGTTGATTTCCAGAGTGAAAGCAGTCCCCGGATGGAAGTCCCGACCTTTCACCTCGAACCGGATTTCAGGCTGGTATGGGAGGCGGGTTGGCACCGTGAGTTCTATAATGGCGACTTCGAGACGGACCTCTCCTTCAGCGGGCGTTACTACGGACGGTATGAGGCTTACCCCGTTGGTGAGAGGAGTCTCGGCGGTGCTTATCCGCTGGACTTCAAGGCGACTGCGCGCATCCGCCGGTTCAGCATCTACTGGGGGCTGCACAACTGGAACTCATACCAATACTACCTGGTTCCCGGCTACAAGATGATGCACCGGGAGGAATACTGGGGGATTCACTGGCTGCTGCTGGATTGAATCTCACGGGTCGGATCACCCGATGAAAAGACATTCAGGCGTCAGGTGATCCGGCAGCTGCCGGACTGACATCAAGACATTCCTTTCAGCACGATCCGGCTGCCGCCGGATCGGCTGCTGCGCGGATATATCAGAGAACTTGAGGGCATCTGATACCACAAGAGAAATGGGATTCGTAGTTTTTCAACGCTTTTGTATTATATTTATGGTATCCTTTTACGGGCTATGAAGATAATCAGCATAATCGGTGCACGTCCTCAGTTCATCAAGGTGGCTGCTGTCTGTCGGGCTTTTGAGAGGGTTGAATCTGGGGAAGGCTTAAACCCGGTCGATCACATCATCCTTCACACCGGACAGCACTATGATGAGAATCTGTCCAGGATGTTTTTCGAGGAGCTCGACATTCCGAACCCGGCCCATAATCTGGGGATAGGGAGCGCCTCACACGGGGCGCAGACCGGGAAGATGCTGGAGGCGGTTGAGGGTGTGCTGGTCGAGGAGGCGCCAGATCGGGTGCTGGTTTACGGCGACACCAATACCACCCTGGCCGGGGCCCTGGCGGCGGTGAAGCTGCACATACCGGTAGCCCACATCGAGGCGGGGCTACGATCTTTTAACCGGAGGATGCCGGAGGAGATCAACCGGTTGTTGACCGACCACATCGCCGACCTTCACCTCTGCCCGACAGCCACCGCCGTGGCTAATCTCAAGGCGGAGGGGGTCATCCGGGGGGTCGAGTTTGTCGGTGATGTGATGTTCGATTGTGCGATCTACTATACCCGTAAGGTTACTGACAGCGAGGGTCATATTCTTGAGAAGTATGGGCTCAGACGTAAAGGTTACTATCTTGCCACTATCCATCGTCCTGAGAACACAGACCATTCAGGGCGGCTGAGGAGTATCCTTCGTGCTTTAGATGAGATCGCTTCGCCGGAATGTCCCGTCATACTGCCGCTTCATCCGCGCACCGACGAGAGGCTGAGAGGGCTGGATTATGCCGTTTCAGCGGATGTTCGCGTTCAGAAGCCGGTTTCGTATCTGGAGATGATCGCCCTGGAGAGGAATGCCCGGACGATCCTTTCCGATTCGGGAGGAATTCAGAAGGAGGCATACTTCCACCGGGTCCCCTGTGTGACGCTGCGCGATGAGACGGAGTGGGTGGAGACCGTGGATATGAAGGTCAATATCCTGAGCGGTGCGGATACGGAGAGGATTGTTCATGCCGCCCGTGAATTGGAGACCGCTGACATTTTGTGGGATGATAAAACCGGAATCTTTGGCAATGGGGATGCGGCTGACGTGATTGTCACTCTGTTGGTTAAGAATATCAGTTGATAGTTTTGCAGATATCACAGTTCTGATTTGACGACAATGGACATATTCAAGCTGCGGACAGACAGAGGAAATCTGAACGCCTATCTGACTATCTCCTCCCCGGATGAGGGTGAGCAGGTGGATATCGATATGGTCAAGAAATATCTTGAGGATTCCAGCGTTGTTCATGGTGTGGATGAGGATGCGATCCGGGAGATGATTGAGCAGCAGCAGTGGGACAGGGAGACAAAGGTTGCCAGCGGCGAGGAGACGGTTCCGGGCGAGGACGGTTCGGTTGAGTTCTACTTTGATGCCGAGGTTGATCTGAAGCCCAAGCTCAAAGAGGATGGGAGTGTGGATTTTCACGACTTGAGTATGACCCAGAATGTTGTCAAAGGCAAGCACCTGGCGAAACTGATAGAACCGACGAAAGGGGAGCCGGGAAAGGACGTCTTTGGTGACACCATCCACCCCAGAGAGGGGAAGCCGGCGCGCCTGGTATCGGGCAAGAATACCGGTTTTTCGAAGGAAAGCGAGGATATACTTCAGGCGGATACCGATGGTCACGTGAAGCTGAAATACGGTTATCGAGTCGAGGTGGAAACCGTATTTTATGTTAATGAAGATGTTGACTACAGCACCGGCGACCTGGATGTGAGAGGAGACGTGGTGGTATCTGGAGATGTCCTGTCGGGCTTCAGGATAAAGGCCACCGGCAATGTTGATGTTCGAGGCACTGTTGAAGATTCCGTGATTGAGGCGGAGGGGGATGTCCTGGTAGGTGGAGGTTTCCTGGGATCTGGAAAGGGTTGGATCAGGGCTGGCGGGAATGTGGTTCTTAAGTTTGTCCATAATCAGAATGTCAGTGCAAAATCCGATATTTATATCGGTGAGGAATCGTTACATTCCAACCTTGAAGCCGGGAACTCCATTGTGATGAATAAGGGGAAAGGGGTCCTGATTGGGGGGAAAGCCAAAGCGGATAACAGTATGGAGATTAAATGTGTGGGCAATGATCAATACGTGCAGACTTATATTGCAGTTGCTGATAACGCGGAGCTGTGCGACGAGATTGAGAATCTTAAAGCCGAGGTTTCGGCTGTAGATGAGGAGCTTGACAAGCTGATACACAAAATTCTGGGCGTGATAAACCAGGTTTACTGGTCGGGATGGACATCGCAGTATAGAGGATATTGTCAGTCTTATGAAAAACGCGCAGTAAATCTGTTTGGACAGACAAATGATATGATTGAGAGAATTGACAAACTTGATGGAGAGATACAGATTTCAAGCAAGGATGCTTTTATAAAGATCCTTAAGTGCATATATCCAGGCGTAAGGATAATCATAGGTGGAGTTAAGAAGAAGAACAACGACGAGCTTGGTTCCACCGTCTTCAGAATTAAGGAAGATGAATTGGTGACGACCGATGAATGATAACCTACAAGTTCTTCGCTGAATCGTGTGTGTAATGGTTCTTAAGAGTGCCGTCACGTGTCCTCACATGACGGCAGAACAGTGTCATCCGTCAACTGACGGATGACAACACATTGAAATACTGCGAAGGCGGGAGTCGGGAAAGATCGATTGCTTTAACTTATTTCAGCACGATCCGGCGGTTGCCGGACCGGCTGCTGTGCGAGTATTGGAGGGAACTCTCACTCGGATAATTGGAATACCGGCGCTTGCCTGTCAGCCTGGAGTATCTGCCGACACGATTTCAATTTTACTGGAAAGACTGATCCGCGGAACCGACAAATTCTATCTATCAGCTCGGAAGATAGGGATGTCGATTTCGAGCGGATGATTGAGGGGAGATATGAACAGTAATATCAGAAGTCGCAAGACTTTCACCGATAGGATGATATTGGTTGCGGTCGGTGTTGGAGCGCTGTTCTGGATTCTGGATTCCGCACTTAACACAATTATTTTCCAGGAAAGCGGCATCATCGAGGGTTTATTTCCTTCTGACGTGAATGTGATATGTATGCGTTCATTGGTGGTATGCATCCTGATTATGTTCGGGGTATATACACAGGGGATAATCACCGAGCGCAAGCGCGCAGGGAAGGCGATTGGTGAAAGCGAGAGAAAATACCGCGCGATATTTGAATCATTTCAGGATGTGTATTTTCGCACGGATGCGAATGGACAAATCACTATCGTCAGTCCTTCGGTTCATTTGCGGGCCGGGTATGATCCGGATGAGCTGATCGGTCGGTCTATATTCGAGTTTTACCATAACCCGTCCGACCATAAATTACTGCTGAGAAGGTTAATTAAGGAGAAATCTGTTCGTGATTATGAATCAAGGGTCAGGAGTTCCGATGGCACTGTTATCGATGTTTCGATAGATTGTCGGACCCTTGACGATGATAGAGGACAACCGGAAGCCTTCGAAGGGGTGATGCGTGATATCACTGAGCGGAAGCGGGCAGAGGTGGAGTTGCAGAGGGCCAAGGAGGCTACAGAGAGCGCCAATCGAGAGTTGGTGAAGACTAACGAGCATCTCGAAGAAGCGATTGTTATGGCCAGAGAAATGGCTCTTCACGCTGAACTCGCCAACAGAACCAAGAGCGAATTTCTGGCGAATATGAGCCACGAGATACGCACCCCTATGAATGGGATCATCGGGATGACCGAGCTTTCTCTGGAAACCGACCTGACCCGTGAACAGCGCGAGTATCTGATGATGGTCAAATCGTCGGCCGATGCTCTGTTAAGGCTGATTAATGACATACTGGATTTCTCGAAGATTGAGGCCGGACAGATGGAATTGGAGCATATCGACTTCAGTCTTCGAACGACGGTGGAAATGACTGCTGAGGCCCTCGCCATCCGGGCCCGTGAAAAGGATATAGAGCTGGCCTGTCACATACTCTCCGATGTGCCTGACAATCTGGTCGGTGATCCGGGACGCCTGCGGCAGGTCCTGGTTAATCTGGTTGGGAATGCAATCAAGTTCACCAATGAGGGTGAAGTGGTGGTTCGCGCGGAGCTTGAATCGGAAGCTGATAACCGGGCCTGCCTGCAGTTCTCGGTATCGGACACCGGCATAGGCATTCCGGACAGCAAGTTACAGGACATATTCGAGTCGTTCACACAGGCGGATGCATCTTTTACCCGCAGATACGGCGGCACCGGATTGGGGCTAAGCATTTCGAAGCAGTTAATTGAACTGATGGAGGGAAAGATCTGGGTTGAGAGCGAGGTGAACAAAGGAACAACATTCTACTTTACCGCCTCCTTTGCGCTGCAGGACGGTAAGCCGGCAGTGGCTCTGGGGAAAGGTATTGATTTGAAGGGAACCCGGACTCTAATAGTGGATGATAACGCCACCAACCGCCGCATCCTGAACGATATGCTGCTGAACTGGGGCCTTATAGCCTATGAAGCTGAATCCGGCCAGGCCGCTCTGGAACAGATTCGGACTTCCTGCGAGCGCGGTGAGACGTTTCAATTGATGCTGCTGGATGCACATATGCCTGAGATGGACGGCTTTACCGTGGTTGAAAGGCTCAAAGAGGAGGGCTGGATTGGCGACTCGGTTGTTATAATGCTGACCTCTGGAGGGCAGCGTGGCGATGCCGCAAAGTGCCGTGAACTGGGGATATCCGGTTATCTGATGAAACCGGTGAAACAGTCGGATCTTCTGGATGTAATGATGACAGCACTGAGGAGAACTGGCGATGAAGAAGTCACTCCGACGGTTATCACAACTCACACCCTGCGGGAAGCGCGGGTGAGGCTGAATATCCTGGTGGCCGAAGATAATCCGGTCAATCAGAAACTGGTGACAAAGATACTTGAACGACGGGGTTATATGGTCATCGTGGTCGATAACGGGAAGGAGGTTCTCGAAGCCCTGAAGACAGGGAGGTTTGACCTGATCTTGATGGATATACAGATGCCGGAGATGGACGGCTTTGAGTCCACCGCCATCATCAGGGAGCAGGAGGAGAATAGCGGGGTTCACATTCCGATAATAGCTATGACGGCTCATGCGATGAGGGGCGATCAGGATAGATGCCTGGCGGCCGGAATGGACGATTATGTCTCGAAGCCGATCGACCGGGAGCTGATGTTTGCAGCCATCGAGCGGTCGGTTTCGGGTGTGATGGAGGATAAAGCTACAGTGGTCGACAAGCCCGAGGCTGAAGAGCCGCCCCTGAAGCCGATGGATTTCGAAAGCGCCCTGCAGCGGTTTGAAGGTGACAGCGAGTTCCTGGATGAACTGACCCAGGAGTTTTTGCAATATGTTCAGAGTGAGCTCGGCTCCTTGCGCGGAGCTGTTGAAGAGGGTAATACAGGCGAGGTTGAGCGGCTGGCGCACGGCATTAAGGGTGCAGCCGCTAATCTCGATATGCAGGCAACCAGCAAGGTTGCACTTCAACTGGAGGAGATGGGTAGAGATTCCCGGCTTGAAGGGGCTGTGGAGGTAGTGGATCGTTTGGTTGAAGAGGTTGAAAAGCTGAAGGAGTTCATCAGCGGGCATAAACAAGGCCTGGTGGAGGAGGGTTAAGCTGTGGAAGATAAACGCAATGTCAGCCCTGAGGACAGGGACAGGGAAGAGTTGGAGTATCTGAAACGGCTGCGAATTAAACTGGGTGAGATTACCAACAAGATCGCTCAGCTCGAAGAGGAACGGGATGATATCAGGCAGGAGATAAAGGAGCTGGCCAGACCGAAGGTCGAGGAGCCGGTTTCCGGTGAACCGGGCAAGGCGGAAGGTGCACAGAGAACCGATCTTGCGGAGAAGATCCTCGTTGTTGACGATGTCAAGATGATGCGGATGATTTTGATGAGGATATTAAATGGTGAAGGATATACCGTCTATGAAGCGGAGTCCGGAGCCAGCGCCCTGGAGCTGCTGGAGTGCAGTTCGGTCGATTTGATAATATTGGACATCAAAATGCCCGATATGGATGGGTTTGAGCTCGTGCGGAGGCTCCGTTCTGATGAGAAATTTGCCAATCTGCCGGTGATTATATGTTCGCACATCGGTGACAAAACAGCCGTGGTTCAGGCTGCAAAGTTCGGAGTCCAGGGATTCATCACCAAGCCCATTGTGAGCAAGGTAATTCTGGAGAAGGTGGAAACTGTCCTGGCAGGCGTTTACCAGGGGGAAGCTCCAGAATCGGCGGATGAAGATGAATGACAGAGTGACAAAGTGACATAGGGATAAGACCCGCTGGCAGACACTCAGTATTCCAGCTCCGATCAGTTTTGTCACACGAGGACGTGAAAGCTGGAAAGAAAAGGTGCCGACATCCCGAAGCTTCGGGATGACGGCACATCTATTGTAAAGATAATTGAGGCCCGAGGCCTTACTTCACCAAAACCATCTTCCTGAGTGAGGCGGATCCGCCGGCCTCCAGACGGCAGATATACAGCCCGGCGGAGAGTCGGCTGCCGTCCAGTGCGACCCTGTGATGACCCGCCGGTAGCACCCCCTCCTCCAGCGTCATTACCTCACGTCCCAGCAAATCGAACAG
>MWJR01000293.1 GCA_002127415.1 Calditrichaeota bacterium AABM5.125.24 | reverse complement strand
CGGCTCTTGAGGGCCAGCCGGTCTATCGCACCGACGGCCTGTTGGTTGTTCGGCTGGATGGATCATCCGTTGTCCCTGATGAGTTCGGGATCGTGTCTGCCTATCCCAACCCATTCAACGCCAAGACGCGGTTGACCTACCATCTTCCCGAGGCGTCGCGTGTGGATCTGGCTGTCTACGATCTTGCCGGTCGGCTGGTATCGCGGCTGGGGTCCGGTCACCGCGAGGCGGGGGTCTATGAGGCGACGGTTGACGGCTCGGCCCTGGCCAGCGGCGTGTATCTGGTTCAGCTCGAGGCGTCGGGGCAGGTCTCACGCTGGAAGGTGGCGCTGGTGAAGTGATGTTTAACCCCCCCTTAGTCCCCCCCTGCATAGGGGGGGATTGTTTGCCCCCCCTCTTATCCCCCCCTACTGGCGTAGGGGGGGATTGTTAATATCCCTAATCCAGTTTCTATGTTGAATAAAAGGTGTGCTTCACCTTTAAATTTGGAATTGCTATATTACAGTGTCCAAACATAAGCAAAAAAGGAGGAAGCACATCATGTCAAAGGTCAAAGTTATTGCAAAAGATACGATCTTGTCAATAGGTTTGGATGTGGATTACACATCCTCAGTCGTATTCGTTTTAGATGTTCACAATGGTGAACTGCTCTTTGAAGGTCGGATTCCACACGACAAAGAGCGATGGCGTCACTTCCTGAAACGTTTCATAAATTGCCGCATCCGGGCATGTTATGAAACCGGAGGAATTGGCTTTCACCTATGCCGGATGCTGCTCAGCCTAGGGGTCGACTGTCAAGTTGTCGCAGCCGGCAAGGTGCCTCATTCAGTCGAGGATCGACAGCAGAAAAACGACCGACGCGACGCGAAGACTCTATCAGAGATGTACTTCCACCGACCCGAGTCGTTCGTGCGCATTCCGACCGAACAGGAGGAAGCCGACCGGCAGCTCGCCCGCACCCACGATCAACTGACGCGAAATCGTGTCCGTACTATGCAGCGGATCAAAGCTCTGCTGATCTTTCATCACCTTGTGCCGCCGACCGGGATAGGAAAAAGCTGGAGCAATGGTTATCGTGAGTGACTGCACAACTGCGCCTGCCGCAACCCGATCCGGGTCAGCCTTGATGTGCTGCTGAACGAACTGGAACATCTGGAAGAACAAATCAGGACATTGAACAAGGAGATCGCTGCTTTAAGCCGCACCGACCACTACCGCGAAAGATGTCAGAGACTTTGCAGCCAACTGTCTGGAGTTGGTCCGCTTACGGCGATGACCTTCCTGGTCGAACTGTTTCGTCCTGAGGAGTTCCCCAATGCCGAATCCCTCGCCAGTCACATGTGGGCGATGACTGTCAAAGAGCAGGATTACAACTACCGCTGGGCTGCTTAGCCCACACAACGGGATCGGTTGATCCTTACGGTAAAGAAGAATCACCGCCGATCGTCACTTAGGGACGAGACCCCGGCTTATCGCTGTTGGTTCACTACGTATCCAGTATGGCGGCTCGTCCCCTCTTATGCTCGAAAAAGAAACTTGTCATTTCAAAGGACGAATAGCAGCCGGATGCAGAGTATGGTGATAATGCAGGTAAAGATTAACAGAACTTCCTGTGGGGATTCTCAAGTTCGCTGCTCCGGGTTATCCACATTCCCACACCTCGACGGCCCGACCTAAACTCAGGGGGTCGGGCTGGCGTGGAAATATGGATAACCCTACTCGGGATCACAAACGGCAAAGAAAAACGTGAGAAATCTCCCGAGCGTTAAAGATAACGCTTGACTCTCAACATAGCAGCGTTAACTGTGATTTAAGCTCTTTGAAAATCTTTGAAACTCTTGACTATCAAGGGCAGGCGCTTATCTTTGGGGGAAACAGCTTCATCACCCAACAGGTGAAATGATGAAAAAAGGCTCAAAAGAAATCCGAATCGAATGCGAACTGACGGATCTGCCCATTACCGCACTCGGCGGTCTGTCAGTTGTCATCGAAGTCGCTAAAGCCCTTGGTATAGACCGAAGAGGAGCAGTTCCAGGCCCTGACCCGCATTGAAGATGAATTGAACCGGCAGTTGCTCATCCAAGGCGATTATGACCAATTGACCCTCGACGCCGACGCCACCATAATCAAAGCCGAAGGAAAGAAACGTCAGGGGGTCAAGAAGGCATACGACGGCACTACCGGCTTTCAGCCACTATTGGTCTTCGCCGCCGAAGCGGGACTTCTGCTCGCCCACGACTTCCGTCCCGCCAATGTGCATCCGGGCGATGGTGCGGTGAAGCTGTTGGAACATGCGTTATCAGTCATTCCCGAAGGAACAGACCTTCACTTTCGCAGCGACAGCGCCTGTTACAACAAGGATGTCGTGACATTCTGCGAGGCGCACAGGATGACATTCACCATCGCGGCTGATATGACGGCGCGGTTGCTGGCAGCCATCGACAAACTGCCCGATGATGCCTGGCATCCGTCTGATAAAGGTGAAGAAGTGGCGCAACTTTACTGCCGGCCGACCGGTTGGACTCGTGCTTACCGGTTTATCGTGGTGCGGCGGGTGAAGCGTCATCGTCGTCACGCCAACGTTGAAAATGGCATCAAAGAGCTGAAAAGCGGTTTTTCTTTATCGGTAATGCCCTGTCTGGCTTATCGTGCCAACCGGGCCTGGTTTCATTTAGGCGTTATTGCACACAATCTGTTTATGGCGATCAAGTTGTTGTTCTTGCCGACCAAGTGGGCATGTCACACGATCAAGACGGTTCGTCGGCGATTGATTATTAAGGGGTTCATTTTATACTTGTATTTTATGCTTTTCGCACATGTCACTCCCGCTAAAACGGGAGGTGTGGC
>MWJR01000240.1 GCA_002127415.1 Calditrichaeota bacterium AABM5.125.24 | reverse complement strand
CCGGTGCACCCTGCTCCATCAGCAGATCGCCGACCAGCTCCCAGTGAACCGGATTGATCTCGGCGGCTCGCCGCAGATGTTCAAGCGCTGTCCAGAATGTCATCGACAGGTGAAACTGCATCAGCCCGGGGATCATAGGAAGTCCCGCATCTATCAGGATTCTTCCCCAGAACAGGTGAAATTGCTCACTGCCGGGCGTCAACACTGAACCATCCACGTCGGTCGCCCCGACGCATCTTTCAGCTTCGCACAGGCTCGCGCGCCCTCTCTCTTTTTCGCCCATATCGTGCAGGATGATGCCATAAGAGAGCGGGGCTAGAAAATTCATCAGAGATTGCTTCACTTCGTTCGCAATGACAGAATCCCTGGCATCCCTGAAGCATCGTTCAGCGGCGATATTGTCACCGGTCAGCGCGTAAAGTTTCCCCAGGTTCAATCCAGCTTTAACGGCATCAAATGGACAGGTTGAACGAGTGCTATTTTTTAGCGCGGCATCTTGCTGTGTTCTACTGTTTGATTTAATTGACTTCTTTAGCTGCCATCTGGCTCGCGGCAGGGCTGATGGGTCCCGCTGTGGCCACTTTGCGGCATAGAACATCAGCGCCTCACCCATGGCCGCGTGCCTGTCACCGTTTGATCTCTTCTTTCCCGCCTTTGTGTTTCCAAGTATTTCGAGCAGTTGTCCGGCCCTTGCTGTCATGGTATGATGCTCGTGAACCGACTTGCAGCCCCGTGCCGCAACCGATTCCCGCCGGGTCTCGTTTGTCAGGTAGTGTTCGACCTTCTGCAGCAGGTTGTCAGGGTTGTAGGTTATGAGGTGTTCGCCATCGACAAATAGTCTGTCCAGCCCGGCGTCGTTTTCTTCGGTCAACAGTGCCGCGCCGCACCCCATAGCTTCAAACAGCCTCAAATTGACCGAGGGAAACATATTTTCGTTAAGAACCAGGCGGCTCCGGTTGTATATGGCTGCGGCGTCAGCGGCTGATACCGGCGGGTCGCCGATCAGCACATTCAGGTTGAATTTGTTCCCCAGAAGTCGCAGGATATTTTCGCGCTTCATCCTGGTTTCAGGATTACGGTAACCGATGAAGCTTACGTCATATTGTTTGGGAAGCGAAAGCGGTCTGTATATGGAACTGTCAGCAGCGAGGGGGAACCAGTGCGCATTCGAGCCGGCTTCCTTCAGGGATTGAGCATCGTTCAACTGGTCCATCAGCGCCAGGTCGAACAGCCGCGCCAGCGGTTCCTGCCAGAAGCGGTTGATGGTGGAATCGATGAAGCAGGCTGCCAGGGGAACGGACGCATCCTCAAGTCCGCGGGGGATTACCCTGTTCATCGAATCAGTGAAGACTATCCAGTCGGGTGTGAAGCCAGCTGCGGAGAGTATGTTATCGAGGCTGTAATTTTCAAGCGGTAAAACTATGTCAGAGTCCCGGGTCATTCCCGCGGCGATGACATCCACCCCGGCCTGCCTCAACTCTTCGCGCAGGTAGGGATAGTTCAGCAGGATTATCTTCATTTAGGTACTCAGGCACTTAGGAACTCAGGCGCTTTGCCACTCATACACAGCCTCATAATTGCCTCGCCGGCGCGCTGTGAGGCGCGGCCGTCGGCCGGCCCGACCAGTCGCGGTCCGTATAACCTCCGCCTTTCCGAACGCTCCCTGGGGTGGTCAAGTGCCCATCTGATGGCCGCGCCGATCCGGTTCGGGTCGTTGACCTCAGCGCCGGCATCACGCCACGAATATTCGATGTCTCGAGGGTCGAGACCTATATACCCGACGCGGAGTGGATTATTGACCAGCACCACCGGTTTGTCCAGGGCAATGAATTCCATAAATGCGCTGGAGACGTCCGAGACCATCACGTCTGCCGCCACCAGACAGTCGGTGATGTCCATATCCGGGACCAGAGTTATGCGGCGGTCGCTGTCGGCGATCAGGCTGTAAAGCTCTTTCCATTCCGGTGGTGACATCCCGTGCAGCTTGATTAACAGATGCGTCCCCTCACCCACCCACTCGCGAACGCGGTCGGTTACAACCGGCACGGCGCTCAGTTCGGTGTTGAAGGTCGGTGCGAAGAGTATCACCCTCCTGTGGGGATCGATCCCCAGGCTGTTAAGCACACCGTCCCGGGTGATCTCACCGTTCCAGATTCGGTCGAACTTGACCAAACCGGTGACGACAACAGGCTTCACCACCGTCCGTCTCAGTGCTTCTTTATGGTGAGGACCGGGAACGCAGATAAGGTCGGCCGTATTCTCCCGCTCGGTCACCGTGCTGTCGCTGTAGAAGCAGCCCTTCGAGATAAGGCCGTGGTTCACGTTCACCAGCCTGGCGCCGATTTTGTCGATGCCCATCGGATAGTCGGCATCCGCCACAACCACCGCGTCGGGCC
Organism: Calditrichaeota bacterium AABM5.125.24; assembly: GCA_002127415.1. Lineage (GTDB taxonomy): Bacteria > Electryoneota > AABM5-125-24 > Hatepunaeales > Hatepunaeaceae > AABM5-125-24. The sequence continues at coordinate 501 of MWJR01000240.1, read as the reverse complement.
TGAAGCCGACAATCTGTTCATAGGGAATCCACCCCGCGCCCGAGCTGCGCAAAGACTGCTCCGCTTCCGGTTCAAGGCCGAACCCGGGTTCACCCTCACTGGATGCGATATAGGCTGGACTGGAAAAGACCAGTTCACCCCCATTACGACCGCTTCTCTCCATCCATCGGTAGATCGGCAGCAGATGAGGCAGGTGGATATTACGCAGGATGAGGAACAGAACTCGCAATCTGATAATCCTGGTTAATATAACGGTGTTGTGTCAGGCGTCCTCGCCTGACACATTTTTTGTTCCGGGTGTGGCCCGGGTTGTCTGCAACCCGGGTTTCATCCGAGAATTCTGTCATTGCGAGGCGTCGCAGGCGCCGAAGCAATCTTGTGTTATTATCAGGGCGACTAATAGTTGACAGTGCAAATTCCTTAAGTTCCCCCCCTGCTATTGCAGGGGGGGAGTAAGGGGGGGTCTGAAAGTGTCCGCTATTACCTGCACCCCTTAATAAT
>MWJR01000193.1 GCA_002127415.1 Calditrichaeota bacterium AABM5.125.24 | reverse complement strand
TGGGGCTCGACCAGGTAAAGGAGTCCTCTCGCGTCGAAAAGCAGGAGAAGTCAGAAGCCGAGGATTTATACGCTTCGGCTGATGATGATCGTCTTTGTGGTGATTGCGCTTTCTACGACGCGGACAATAATCGCTGCCATGTGACAAGTGCGGAATGTCGTTTCGATCAGGCTGCCTGCCGACAGTTCATGGAAGCTGAAGTTGTGGAGATATCGGGTTGAACCAGGCTGAACGAATCCAGCAGGCTGTCTTGCGGAGCATGCATTCGCGTGACCTTTACACCGAACGTCAGGTGAACGCAATGTTGAAGGTCTTGCGGAAATCTGACACTTATATCAAGGCGGAGTTAGTCCACATCGGTGACAGTAAGGTTTTGAAAAAGGGGCTCGAAGTCAGGAAGGAACAACTCAAGGGGATACAGAACCAGATTGACGGGATCGTTCGGGATTTAAAGAACGAACAGACTTTGATGATGAAAACGGCTGTTAAGGAATCTTTTCAGAATGGGATAACCGGCGGTATCCGTGAATTCAGTGAGCTTGATTTCCCTTATTACAACGCACTTTCACATGAGGATCGAGTGCGTATGGCTGGTCAGGTGATGAGTCTGACAGATCGTTCAGCGCTCGACTTCCTGGTCAACTACGACCTGCAACTCTTGGGCAACGTCACCCGCGAGCTGGCGGACGGGATCAAGCAGCAGATCGCGGTGGGGATTGTCACTGGAGAATCCATAGCCAAGATCGGTGAGAAGATTGGCGGGGTGATCACCGATCCAGAAGCGTTCCGCAAGGCAGGCAAGACCGTGTTCAGGACCGCACAGAACCGGGTGGAGGTCATCACCCGCACCGAGACGCTAAGGGCTCATGGGCAGGGACGACGGAAGTTCTATGATACGGTCGGGGTGCGTATGGTCGTCTGGGTGACCGCAGGCGACGAACGCACCTGCTCGCAGTGCGGTCCGCTCGAAGGACAGGAGTTTCCAATAGATCAAATACCGCCTTTTCCCCACCCTCAGTGCAGATGTTCGTTTTTTGCAGCCCGGGCTAAGGTCTGCCGGGCGGGAGTTCCGGTGCATTGATGATCACTAATCCGACTACAAACCTCTATACCTGGGCATTGGCGATCCAGGCAGCGGCGAAGCAGCCGGACTACGACTGCATTCTCGTGCCGTCAGAGATCGCTGAAATGGCAGCCAAGAAGCATGGCGAGGCGGTCAAGATCGGGACGGCTGTTTCGAAAGGGGAGTTCGAGAAGTTGACTATGAAACAGTTGCAGAAGCTCGCCCAAGCCAACAGCATCTCCATTGCCCGCACCAAGAAGGATTTTATCAAGCTGCTGAAGCCATTAGAACCGGACGTCGATCTGGAATCTCTGAAGGGAACTCAGCTTAAGGCGCTGATTAAGAAGCACAAGATCGGGGCGTTGCGCTCGAAGAAAGAGCTGATCGCTCTGCTGAAACAACAAGCGGAGAAGGAAGCCAAAGAGGAGCTCACCCAGCAGTTGGTGCAGCAGCAGATCGAAGCGGTCAGGGAGAAAATCGCATCGGGACTTTCCGAACTGCCTGCCTTGAAACCACAGAACTTCCAGGAGGCGCTGACCAAGCTGGATGAGATGTCACAGGCGTTATCCAAAGCAAAGAAGCTGCTTCCCGAAGTCGAATGGACGGCACTTAAGGGGCAGGTTGAATTCGCCGGGGAGAGCTTCGTTCAATCGGTTAAGGTCCTGAGCGCCGGGGAATTGAAGCAGATCGCCAAGTCTGCCAAGCTGCACCACTACCAGTGGGCGTCGAAGGACGAGCTGATCGTCCTGATGACCTCAACTGACAAAGGCAAGCTCGAAGCAGCCAAGGTGGGGATCAAAGCCAAGTGGGCGAAATGGGCTGAAAAGCACGGCGGCAAGAAGGTCAAGGTCAAGCCTAAACAACCACCTTCGAAAGTCACCACACCGACGCCGAAACCTGTTGCACCGAAGGAACTAACGTCAGCGGACGACACTTGGCAGAGGCTCGTCGAATCGGAACCGTTCAAGTTCCAAGGGCGCGCGGACATCGAGGGAGCGCACACCAAGTATTTCTTTACTGATCGGAAGGGAGCAAAATGGCTGTTCAAGCCGACTGAGGAGTTTCGAGCCTATGGCGACGAGACGGCTTATCGGATCGGCAGGCTGATCGATCCCGACGCCATCGAGGTGCGGTATATCGAACTCGATGTTCCGGAACGAGGCAAATTAAAGGGTTCGATCCAGAAATGGCGCACCGACTTGAAGAAGGAATTTGATTTCCGGGATGCGGTTGTCGAAAAGCTCAACTCCGCTGAGCTTGAGCAACTCCAGCGCGAGCACGTGATTGACTGGTTGATCTCCAATCACGATGCGCACGGAAAGCAATTCCTACGGTTGAAAAAAGGACACGTTCGGGGAATAGACAAATCCCAATTATATAAGTATTTGGGCGATGACAAGCTATCTCTCACTTATCATCCCAATCATGGCTGGGGCGAGAAGGAGCCGTTCTACAACGCGGTGATGCGTGCCTGGCGGGACGGAACGATCAACCTCGACCTGCAGGCGACATATAGATACATCCGCCGCGTCGAAATGATCACTGACGATGCCTACGTTGAGCTACTGAAACCCTATGCTGAACGCCGGTTTCGACGGCAGCCGCTGAAGCTGAAACAGTTCTATGAGACCGCTCTGGTTCGCAAGAATAACATCTGGAGTGATTTCGAGGAGTATTACACCGGGCTTCTTCGGCAGCGCACCGGCGACCGCACGGCGGTGTTCAGTTTCGATGTGGACATGAAGGTGTTGCCGACTGATAAAGCTGCCGGAAAGTGGAAGCATATTCCCGATGAGGCTGAAGCCTTGATCGATGATGCCCGTGAGTCTGGCTGGCAGGGAAAGTCACTCCCTGTGGACATCGACGACATCGAGGATCAGAATGTGCTGCT
>MWJR01000292.1 GCA_002127415.1 Calditrichaeota bacterium AABM5.125.24 | reverse complement strand
TTATACCGAGCAGGTAAAGGAGTCCTCTCGCGTCGAAAAGCAGGAGAAGTCAGAAGCCGAGGATTTATACGCTTCGACTGATGATGATCGTCTTTGTGGCGATTGCGCTTTCCATGACGCGGATAATAATCGCTGCCATGTGACAGGTGCGGAATGTCGTTTCGATCAGGCTGCCTGCCGGCAGTTTATGAAAGCAGAAGATGTGGAGATGGTTGATTGAACCAGGCTGAACGAATCCAGCAGGCTGTCTTGCGGAGCATTCATTCACGTGATTTGTACACCGAACGACATGTGAATGAGATGGTAAAGACGCTACAGAAAGCCGACACCTATGTCAAGGCGGAGTTAGTCCGCATCGGTGACAGTAAGGTTTTGAAAAAGGGGCTCGAAGTCCGCAAGGAACAGCTCAAAGGGATTCAGAACCAGATTGATGGGATCGTTAGGGATTTAAAGAATGAACAGACTTTGATGATGAAAACGGCTGTTAAGGAATCTTTTCAGAATGGGGTAACCGGCAGCATTGGAGAGTTCAGTGAACTAAGGTTTCCACATTACGAGAACCTTTCCCACGAAGACCGAGTCAAGCTGGCTGGTCAGGTGATGAGTTTAACCGATCGATCAGCACTCGACTTCCTGGTCAACTACGACTTGCAACTCTTGGGGAATGTCACACGCGAGTTAGCGGACAACATCAAACAGCAGATCGCGGTCGGGATCGTCACCGGTGACTCCATCGCAAAGATCGGTGAGAAGATCGGCAGGGTGATCACCGACCCAGAGGATTTCCGCAAGGCAGGCAAGACCGTTTTCAGGACAGCGCAGAACCGGGTCGAAGTTATCACTCGCACCGAGACGCTAAGAGCTCATGGACAGGGACGACGGAAGTTCTATGACACGGTCGGGGTGCGCATGGTGGTGTGGGTGACCGCAGGCGACGAACGCACCTGTCCGGAGTGCGGTCCTTTGGATGGCAGGGAATTCCCAATTGACCAAGCGCCTCCTATCCCACTTCATCCTCAATGTCGTTGTCTAGTAATGGCAGCCCGGGCAAAGGTCTGCCGGGCGGGAGTTCCGGTGCACTAACGATGGCTATGATGAAAGCAAACCTTTACGCTTGGGCTTTGGCGATCCAGGCAGCAGCGAAGCAGCCGGACTACGACTGCATCCTCGTGCCGTCAGAGATCGCTGATATGGCTGCGAAAAAGCATGGCGAGGCGGTCAAGATCGGGACGGCTGTTTCGAAAGGTGAATTTGAAAAGCTGACTATGAAACAGTTGCAAAAGCTCGCCCAAGCCAACGGCATCTCCATCGCCCGCACCAAGAATGATTTTATCAAACTGCTGAAGCCCTTTGAGCCGGATGTCGATCTGGAATCGTTGAAGGGAACTCAGCTCAAGGCGCTGATTAAGAAGCACAAGATCGGGGCTCTCCGCTCGAAGGAAGAGCTGATCGCTCTGCTGAAACAGCAGGTGGAGAAGGAAGCCAAAGAGGAACTCACCCAGCAGTTGGTGCAGCAGCAGATCGAGGCGGTCAAGGAGAAGATAGCTTCGGGGCTTTCTGAATTGCCCGCTTTGAAACCTCAAAACTTCCAGCAGGCGCTGACCAAGCTGGATGAGATGTCACAAGCGCTTTCCGATGCCAAGAAGCTACTTCCCGAAGCCGAGTGGACAGCGCTCAAAGGGCAGGTTGAGTTCGCCGGGGAGAGTTTCGTTCAATCGGTCAAAGCCCTGAGCGCCGGGGAGTTGAAGCAGATAGCCAAGGCTGCCAAGCTGCACCACTACCAGTGGGCGTCGAAGGACGAGCTGATCGTTCTGATGACATCCACCGACAAGAGTACGATTGAGGCAGCCAAAGCGGGGATCGAAGCCAAGTGGGCGAAGTGGGCTGAGAAACACGGCGGTAAGAAGGTCAAGGGCAAACCCAAGCCGCCGTCTTCGAAAATCACCTCACCGACACCGAAACCTGTCGCGCCGAATGAACTGACCGCAACAGACGATGCTTGGCAGAAGTTCGCGGGATCGGAACCGTTCAACTTCCAGGGGCGTGCAGACATCGAGGGCGCCCACACCAAGTATTTCTTCACTGATCGCAAGGGAGCAAAATGGCTGTTCAAGCCGACTGAGGAGTTTCGGGCGTATGGCGACGAGGCGGCTTACCGGATCGGCAGGCTGATCGATCCCGACGCCATCGAAGTGCGCTACATCGAGCTCGATGTTCTGGAACGGGGCAAATTGAAGGGCTCGATCCAAAAGTGGCGCAACGATCTGAAGAAGGATTTTGATTTCCGAGATGCGGTTGTCGAAAAGCTTAAAGCCACTGAGCTTGAACAGTTGCAGCGCGAGCACGTGATTGACTGGTTGATCTCCAATCACGATGCTCATGGAAAGCAGTTTCTGCGGTTGAAAAACGGACAGATCCGAGGCATCGATAAAAGCCAGCTCTTTAAATATCTCGGTGATGACAAGCTATCACTCACCTATCACCCCAATCACGGTTGGGGCGAGAAGGAGCCGTTCTACAACGCGGTTATGCGCGCCTGGCGGGACGGAACGATTGACCTCGACCTGCAGGCGACATATAGATACATCCGTCGCATCGAAACGATCACAGATGAAGCTTATATCGAGCTGCTGAAATCCTATGCTGAACGCTGTTTTCGAAAGCAGCCACTGAAGCTGAAACAATTCTACGAAACAGCTCTGGCTCGCAAGAATAATATCCGAAGTGACTTCGAGGAGTTTTATACCGGATTGCTGCGTAAGCGGACGGGTGACCGTAAGGCGGTGTTTAGTTTCGATGTGGACATGAAGGTGTTGCCGACTGATAAAGCTGCCGGGAAGTTTAAACACATACCTGAAGAGGCAGAAGCCTTGATCGAAGATGCCCGTGAGTCTGGCTGGCAGGGAAAGTCACTCCCTGTGGACATCGACGACATCGAGGATCAGAATGTGCTGCT
>MWJR01000348.1 GCA_002127415.1 Calditrichaeota bacterium AABM5.125.24 | reverse complement strand
TGGGGGCGTGCGCCTTGCCGCAGAGCAACCCAAAAGCAATTCTCGGACAGACTGCTACGTCGGAATGACAGAGCTCAATGTCAACTATAAAATGCCCCTCTTAGTAGTATGAGTTGCTGCCAGGTTTCAAGAGCCTGCCCCAGCGAAGGCTGGGGACGAAGTCCGTAACCTGGCAGTGATCCCCGCCAGGTTACGCTATGCTTAAACCCGGCGGGAACGTGTAAAACTATCCGGGTTCTTTTTTTTCTACGGTCCATAATATAATCGCTGCTGTTTCCTGATGCAAGAGGTAACAGAGTGGAAAGGAGCGGACGGCGCTCTCGACCCTCTCCAGCCCCTTGACGAAAGGGGTTCTGCGTGCTATAATATATTTGATTGCCGGAGTGGTGGAATTGGTAGACACACCATCTTGAGGGGGTGGCGTCCGAAATCGGGTGTGCGGGTTCGAATCCCGCCTCCGGCACTGAAGGGCAGCGCCAACCATAAGCTTTATGCAGCAGGCCATCGGGCCGGCGTCAAACAGGCGCTGGCTCTTTCGTTCTGCCTATACGATAAGGACTGACTTGGGCTCCAGCAAGAAGAATCCACCCGGGGGCGGCAGTAGCGGTGTTGCCCGTAGTGCACCTCGTTTCGGCACCGATCCGGGCGTCCGCGCGGTCAGGGTGGGAGACCTGCAGATCGGCGGCGGCGCGCCGGTCGCGGTTCAATCTATGTGTTCGACCGATACAAGAGACCTGAAAGCCACCCTGGAACAGATTCATCGTTTGGTGGAGGCGGGTTGCGAGCTGGTGCGGGTGGCGGTGCCCGACCGGAAGGCTTCAGCGGTGCTGTCAGATATTGTCCGGGAGGCAGGGATTCCGGTGGCGGCAGATATTCAGTTTCACTACCAGCGAGCCCTTGAGGCGATTGCTGCCGGGGTGGCCAAGGTGCGGCTCAATCCCGGCAATATCGGTTCGCGCGACAGGGTGAAGGCGGTGGTCGATGCGGCCGGCTCGGCCGGGACGCCGATCCGGATCGGGGTCAATTCAGGCTCGATGCCGGATGACATCTTAGAGCGCAACAATTTTCGCATCACACCACAGGGGATGGTAGATGCCGCCCTGCGTGAGGTGGAGCTGCTTGAGGCCGAAGACTTCCGTGATATCGTGGTTTCGATGAAGGCCAGCGAGTTGCGGGTGATGATAGAGGCCAACCAGCTGTTCCGTCAGAAGAGCGATATCCCGCTTCACCTCGGCGTCACCGAGGCGGGACTGGTCGGCTATGGGTCGATCAAGTCGGCGATTGGTATCGGATCGCTGCTGCTGGATGGAATAGGCGAGACAGTGCGGGTGTCTCTGACCGCCGAGCCGGAGGTAGAGGTTCAGGCGGCCTGGTGGATGCTTGAGGCGACCGGGGTCCGCCGCCGCAGTCCTGAGCTTGTGGCATGCCCGACCTGCGGCCGTATCGAGATCGACCTATTCCACCTGACGACTGAGGTTGAACGGATGCTGAATGGTATCACGGCCCCGATTAAGGTGGCGGTGATGGGGTGCGTGGTAAACGGGCCGGGGGAGGCCAGGGATGCCGACATCGGCCTGGTCGGCGGCAAGGGTAAGGGGCTTATCCTCAGGCGGGGACGCATCATCCACACCGTTAAGGAGAGTGAGCTCCTGACCGTGTTCAAGAGAGAGTTGGAAGCGGTCTGCGCTGAATATGAAGATGGGACTTAAGAGCAGATGAAGGTCATTCTCGATCCCCAGGCGGGCACCTGTGGGGGCGTCAAGAGGGCCATAGAGCTGGCCGAAAAGGAACTGACCGAGCACCCCAAGGATGTCTTTGTGATAGGGGATATTATTCACAACGAGCGTGAGGTTGAGCGGCTCGACCGTGCCGGACTGAAGACAATCCACCGTAACGAGCTGGAGGAGCTGCACAGGCTGGCTCTGAACAACCGGGCCAGGGTTCTGGTGCGTGCGCACGGGGAGCCTCCGGAGACCTTCAAGAGGCTGGAGGAGCTGGGGGTGGAGGTGATCGACGGCACCTGCCCGGTGGTGAACCGTTCGCAGGAACTGGCGCAGAAGTATCAGCAGGAGGGCTATCAGATAGCCATCGTCGGCAAACACGGACACCCCGAGATGGTCGGGATCATCGGTCATACCGACCAGAAGGCGGTGGTGGTTCAATTCAAGGAGGACGTCGAGAAACTCAAACCCGGAGTGGCGACTCTGGTAATGTGTCAGACCACCGTTTCGCAGGATTGGTTTGACCAGATGACAAGGATGATAGAGGCGCGGGTGGGCGAGGTTGTGGTCAAGGATACCCTATGCCGGTTCGTAGTGCGGCGTATCCGGAAGCTGCCCAATTTCACCGGAGTGGCGGATGTTATCCTGGTAGTGGGGGGACTTAAGTCTTCAAACACCAAGATGCTGCACGCCTCCTGCAAAGCCATCAATCCCCGCTCTTACCACGTGGTTTCACCGGAGGAGCTGAATCGCTCCTGGTTCGAGGGCGCCGATACAATCGGCGTGACCGGCTCAGCCTCCACCCCGCACTGGTTGCTGGACGAGTTTGTTGAGACCCTCGAACGCTGGATGGCAAGGGGGTGGCCGGAGAGGGATGTTGGGGATGGGGAGTGATGAATGATGGATGATGAATGATGGATAATATCTATATGAAGCTATCTTAAAATGTCGTTCCAGCGTCCGCCGGAACCCAGAGCAACACTGGATTCCGGCATCCCAGTCTGTCCGATAATGGTGTCATTGCGAGGAACGAAGTGACGAAGCAATCCTTAAACTACTGATTACAGGAAAGATTGCTTCGCTACGCTCGCAATGACAACCGGACTCTAACAATTCTCGGACAGACTGATCCGCCGGAATGATACTACTTCTAATGCGTATAAATAAATGACGGAGTGACCTTGCCCCAAAAGAGTGGACACAGAGTTAAGCACATAACGAGTAAAACTGCCGTTCGAACTCAGCAGGGCTG
>MWJR01000290.1 GCA_002127415.1 Calditrichaeota bacterium AABM5.125.24 | reverse complement strand
AGATTATTGTTTTTACGGGCGCACGAGGGCGTGCGCCTTGCCGCAGAGCAACCCAAAAGCAATTCTCGGACAGACTGCTGCGCGGGAATGACACCCGCCAATCGCACTATAATCTGCCCCATTAATATTCCCCTATTTTATCCTACCAAGACCATTAATCAGTCCGGAATCTCATACAGCGGGAAGCGGCTGCACAGCTCCCGAACCTGCTCCCTGGTCCGCTTCTGGCGTTCCTCGTCTTCGACGTCTTCGAGGATGTGGACGATTATCCGCCCGATCCGGCGCATCTCGTCCTCCTTCATCCCCCTGGTGGTCAGGGCCGGGGTGCCGATCCGGATGCCGGAGGTAACGAACGGCCGCTGGGGATCGTTCGGAACCATATTCTTGTTGACGGTGATGCCGGCGCTCTCGAGCGCCTTTTCCGCCGCCTTGCCGGTCAGGCCGCGCGGTGCCAGATCGACCAGCATCATATGGTTGTCTGTGCCGCCGGTGACCAGTTTGAAACCCGCCTTTAGCAGAACCTCGGCCAGGGCCTTGGCGTTGGCGATGATCTGAGCCTGATAATCCCTGAACTCCGGCTGCAGTGCCTCCCTGAAAGCCACAGCTTTGGCGGCGATGACATGCTCCAGAGGACCACCCTGTGTGCCGGGGAATACCCATGCGTCGATGGCTTCAGGCATCGTCTTCGGCTTGGGCATATTGGGCAGCATGAACTCGCCCCCCTCGACGTTGGTCAGGATCAGACCGCCGCGCGGTCCACGAAGCGTCTTGTGGGTCGTGGAGGTTACGATATCGGCGTATGGGAGCGGATCGGGGTGCAGCCCCACCGACACCAGCCCGGCGATGTGGGCGATGTCGGCGATGTGGTAGCACCCCACCTCGTCGCAGATCTCCCGAACCCGGTCAAACTCGATGATGCGCGGATAGGCCGAGGCGCCGGTGATGATGAACTTCGGCTTGTGCTCGCGCGCCAGCCGGAGCATCTGGTCGTAGTCGATGCGCCCGGTGTCGGGGTTCAACTCGTAGGGGATGACCTTGAACAACCGCCCCGAGAAGTTGACCCCAGAGCCGTGGGTCAGGTGACCGCCGTGGTTCAGGTGCATCCCCATAATGGTATCGCCGACCTCGGCCAGGGTCAGGTAGGCGGCCATATTGGCCTGTGAGCCCGAGTGCGGCTGGACGTTGGCGTGCCTGGCTCCGAACAGCTTCTTGGCGCGGAAGCGGGCTTTACCCTCGGCGATATCGACGTTCTCGCAGCCGCCGTAGTAGCGGTGTCGAGGGTAGCCCTCGGCGTATTTGTTGGTCATCACCTGACCCATCGCCTCCAGCACCGCCATGCTGACGAAGTTCTCCGAGGCTATCATCTCCAGGGTCTCGGTCTGCCGCCGAACCTCCCCCTTTATCGCCTCGTAGATGTCAGGGTCGAAAGATTTTAGGGTTTGCATAATCTAAAATTAGCTGATTATTCAATACTAAATAATTAACCCAACCAATTGATTATTCAAATATTAATTTATTCTTGTATTCTAAAAAGTTTCGGAATTTCTCTATTATAATTAAATTCTCTAATACGTTTTTCTGCCAATCGAACATATTCATTACTAATCTCATAACCTACATAATATCTTCCACTTTTAATTGCAGCAATTGCCGCTTGACCACTTCCCATAAATGGATCTAAGACTACTTCTCCTTCAAAAGTATATAACTGAATCAGCCTATAAGGTAATTCAACAGGGAATGGAGCCGGATGTCCTACTTTTTTAGCAGGTTCTGCTGAAAATGACCAAATACTCTTGGTAAACTCTAGAAATTCCTCCTTCGAAATAGTACTTTTCCTTCCAGTATTTCCTCTAGAAAAAGAACCTTTGGAAAATACCAAGATATACTCATGAATATCACGAAGCGTTGGATTTTTTGCTGACAACCAAGTTCCCCAAGCAGTTGAAGGACTACTGCTAGAAGCTTTGTTCCATAATATTTCCCCTCTCATTAATAAATCTAATTCTAACATATCTTCAATTATAAAGGCATGAAGAGGTATGTAAGGTTTTCTACCAAGATTTGCATTATTAACACATAATCTGCCACCAGGAACAAGAACTCTTAAAACCTCTCGCCATACGTTTTTTAAAAATGAGCGATACTCTTTTAAAGAAAGATTTTCATCATAATCCTTACCAACATTATAAGGAGGAGAAGTAACCATTAAATGAACACTGTTATCAGGAAGTTCATTCATGCATTCACTTGATTTAATAAATATTTTGTTCAAATATTCTTTAGGAATTTTGCTTTCTTCATAATCGACCTTCTTTTCTTTTGGTAATCCTTCATATAATCTGCTTGAATAAAAGGTTGTAGAATCATGATTAATCCTGCCCGGAGACCCAAAGGAACTTGTTTTCGTTCCCTTTTTTCTTCGATAGCATACCATTTTAGCCCTCACTCCAATAGTCAACCCACCTCTTGTATGGATTGAGATCCACCTCAGTACGCTTCCATTCAAAGATAATACTTTTTGATGAAACGTCTTCCACTAAAGTTGATCACGCATCACCATTGATTTCAACTCCTCTTGGATTCGTCCCAGGCTTAGGTAGTTTAATATACATATTCCTTCCTATTCTATTAAAAAGCTTCTTCTGAACCTCAACTGGAATGTAGTATAACCCTCCAATTCCACTCCAGTTAATTTGTACAAGTAAAATATCACATTTTGGATAGTATTCCTCGCGAAATTCTTTTACTTTTTGTGCATCAACTGTCCAAATGATTTTAACTCCACCAAACAAACCGCTTGTTATTGTCTTAATTGATAATGGTGATCCAAACAGTTTCACATCTACTTCTGGCTCAGTTATTGGAACCTCGACATCTACATTTTGTTCTCCAAATTTGTAAATATTAAGGGGTTCATTTTATACTTGTATTTTATGCTTTTCGCACATGTCACTCCCGCTAAAACGGGAGGTGTGGCG
>MWJR01000058.1 GCA_002127415.1 Calditrichaeota bacterium AABM5.125.24 | reverse complement strand
CCTCAGGTCATAAAGCCCCTGCAGGTATCCGAGGCTGGCCCGGTGATGAGCGAGCTGGGCGTCCAGCACCTCAAGTTCGGTTCCAACACCCTGCTCATAACGCGTCCGGGATATCTCCAGCGCCTTTTCCGCCAGCTCGAGAGCCGCCTTCTGACTCACCACTTGATCGAAGGAACGCCTGAGTTCGCTTAAGGCCTGGGTAACCTCCAGCCTCACGCCCTGCTCGAGCCGGAGCCTTTCCAGTCCGGTTTTTCTCAGACCGATGCGGGCGTTCTGAATCTTGGCGCTGGTGGCAAAGCCATCGAAAAGTGGTATCTGGATATTGACCGTCCAGGTAAAGGTTTCAGGCCATACGGCATCGGGCATATCACTGAACGACTTCTCCTGAAATTGCCTGCGGTAGTTGAGGCCAAACACGAAGTTCGGCCAATAGATTGAGCGTTTTTCTGCCTTGATGTTAATTTTATCCATTTCTTCGCGCAGATCAATAACCCTGAATTCAGGACGCACCCCCAGGGCAATCGAATAGACCGGTTTTAATTCGGGAATCTCCGGCGGCTCTACAGGTCTTGCGAGTTCATCCACCAGGATCAGGGTATCATACGGATCGAGCCCCAGGCGGTTGCAGAAGGCTGTTTTAGCCAGGCCTTCCATCTGTCGGGCCCTTGCCAGTTCCGGTTCGAGTGACTTAACCTCCACCTGGGCTCGCAGATAATCGAACTCGCTGGCCATTCCCACCTCCAGCATCCGTCTGACGGTCTCAGCGTGCCTGGCAGTCTGATCATAGGCCTCCTGAGTCACCTTGATCACCTCACGAGACAGCGCCAGTCCGTAGTATTCACGGATGACATCGGATTTCAGCCCGGCCCGACTGCCACTCAGAGCATCGCGAGCAATTCGTCGGTAAGTCTTTGCAGCATTGATCCCCAGTCTGATCTTGCCTGCCAGCCAGAGAGGCTGCTGCATGGAGAGACTGGCGGTGACGTCGTTGGGAGGGGCCATGGCCATACGCTCGGGGCCTCCTAATGATATACCACCCGTGTCGTCTTTCGACATCGAAAACGGAAAGAACGTCGTTGGAACCACCATATGCCGCATCACTGTTCCATCAGCACTGATTTTCGGCAGAGCTGCTGAAATAGCCTCTCGAACCTGAGCGTCACCGGCTTCAACATCAAGCCGGGCCGAGGCAAGCGACGGATCATGACGCTCAGCCAGCTTCAGAGCATCGAGCAGCGTCAGCCTGACCTCACCCGCCACAGCCGCTCTAATCGTAAGCAGCACTGCGGCTATTATTACGGTCCTGTTTTTCATAAACCCTTAAAAAATAGATATACAAGCTTGTATAGTAAGCTGTGAAATATTCAAGGTTGAATATACATAATTTTAATGCGGTGGTCAATAGGATTCCCATCCCCGGCGGTTATAATTTACATAATCTGATTGTTCGTTAAACCTGCAAATTGGATTGCCGGGCTCCAGAGTGTCCCATAACAACAGAAAATACCGGCAATTATGCCGGCATTCGATAAAGGCCTTACTGCCCTGTTTCAGTTCAGACAGAGTTCAGATTATCCCTACAGAAACCACGATTAAGTAACGTCGACGCGGAAGTTGAGCGCAGCGCCGCAGGCCCGGCAGCGGCTGCTTTCGAGCCCCACCACATCAACGGAAAAACCGGCTCGTTTAACCAGTGATGCACCACATTCCGGACAAACGCTGTCCTGTCCCACATCCGACCACAGGTTGCCGAGATAGACCCAATCCAGCTTCGTCCGCGCCAGCTCGTAGGCCTCGATCATAAACCCGACGTCGGTGGGCGGCTCATCATAGCGATTGTTGGGGAAATAGCGCGAAAGATGCATCGGGATTGTGCGGTCGATGGATGCTATCCAATCGGCAACCTGTTCGACCTTCTTCAGATCGTCGCCGATCCCGGTCACCACCAGATGGGTGATCTCGAGGTGTTTGCCGGCATCGTAGATCATCCTGATGGTGCGCTGAACATCCTCGAGGCTCCCACCGCAGAATTTACGATAGCACAGGTCGTCCAGGGACTTAAGATCAACGTTGAATGCGTCGGCGATGTCGAGCAGCTCCCGCAGCGGCTCGGCGTTGATATAGCCGTTAGTGACTAACACGTTAACCAGCCCCTTATCGTGCAGGATGCGGCCCACGTCACGGAGGTATTCGAACCAGATCAGCGGCTCGGCATAGGTATAAGCCGCCCCGATGCCATCCAGGGCGTCCACCATATCGGCCAGCTCTTCAGGCAGGATGGTGCGGGTCGGCGAATCGCTCTGGGATATCTGCCAGTTCTGGCACCAGGCGCAGGAGAGGTTGCAGCCGTTCGGTCCCACCGAGAGGATGTCGCTGCCTGGAAAGTAGTGGTAGAGCGGCTTCTTCTCGATGGGGTCGAGGTGCAGCGAGCTCACCTGGGCGTAGTTGACGGCAATCAGACGCCCGTTGATAACCTGCCGGCCGGTGCAGACCCCTATCCCACCTTCGTCGAGTTTGCACTGATGGGGGCAGATGCCGCACTGCAGGCGGTTCCCTTCCCGCTGTTGGTAGGCAACCTCAACCAGAGGCTGTCGGGAGGTCTTGAATTTCACTGCTCAGGTGTATTAAGCCCTTTACTGTCAGCCATTCACCCCGCATCCACGTATTTGACAGGTATATACATTGGGCGCTTAAAAGTGATAGAAATCACATTCTCTAAACAATACGCCGCACCGGGGCAACCGTTGGGGAGAAATAACCCCCCAGGTGATACGGCGACGATTCTACGGACACACACTTGACAAGCAATCACCGAGCGGTTATACTCTCGAGAGTTTTAACCAAATAATGATTTTCTTGTTGTAGTCGGGGCTGTCCCCAGGCCCAACAGTCGTGGTTAGTGACAACCACGGCTACGATCAGTATTTTGTTATTAATCAGGGCACTTTATTGTAGACACTTGTCGGACCGGCGAAGCATGCCCCTGCGCCTGTCCCTGCGAAGGCAG
>MWJR01000289.1 GCA_002127415.1 Calditrichaeota bacterium AABM5.125.24 | reverse complement strand
GGAAAAGCCGGGGGCGCCTGACACCACATCAATCGGCAGGGGCGGCATCCCTGCTTTCGCAGGGACAAGCGGGGCTCGCGCCCCTACCAGGTATATTATCTAATAACACCGCAAGATAATCGATTTTCCGTCCGAACGCATCATCTCAGCAGCACAATTTTGCGCATCCCGGCCTGTCCGGACGCCTCCAGCCGCACCAGATAAACCCCGGAGAGCAAGCTAATCATCGGCAAGGAGTATACACATGGCATTGAACGAAATAATCGCCGTAATAGACATTGGTTTGCCAGATTCAAACGTCCATCTACAGTTGTCTCAAAATGCAAGGATATGGTTGACCTAACGATGGCATTATTTGCTCGCTTCAGGGTGAATGGGGATGTTAAAGAAATCCTAAATCAGTGCATCATTACGTGAGCAATACCCTCTTCTGTTAAATCACTCCTCCAATCCCTTTGCCTCATCCCAGTGGAAGTCCATCTGTTCGAGGGTGGCCTGTTCGGGGGTGAGGCCCTGTTCGGCGAGGCGGCGCTCAACATAATCGAAGCGGCGCAGGAACTTCTCGATGGTTGCAATCAACGCTGTCTCGGGGCACTGCCGGAGGTAATTGGCGACGCATACAAGCACGAACAGGACGTCGCCCAGCTCCTCGGCCGAGCGGACTTTATCCCCTGCCGCTATAGCCCGGCGCAGCTCGGTCAGCTCCTCGTCGAGCTTGCCCAGCGCGCCTCCCACGTCCGGCCACTCAAAGCCGACCTTCGCTGCCTTCTCCTGCACCTGACTGGCGCGCAGCAGAGCCGGCATCGAACGGGGAACCTTCTCCAGACCCGCCGTCTGAGGTCTTTCGGCACGCTTGGCGCTGTGCCAGGAAGCCAGCGCCTCCTCCGGACCAGCGGCTTTCACCTCTCCGAACACGTGTGGATGCCGCCGGACCAGCTTCTCCGACAGCTCACGCGCCACCTCGGCCAGGTCGAAGGCCCCCCTCTCGGATGCTATCCGGGCGTGGAAGATAACCTGCAAGAACAGATCGCCCAGCTCCTCGCGCATCGCAGCTTCGTCCCCTGTCTGCACGGCATAAATGAACTCGTGAGCTTCTTCGAGCAGGTTGCCCAGCAGCGATTGGTGGGTCTGAGCCGCGTCCCACTGACAGCCCCCCGGACCGCGCAGGCGAGCCATAATCCTGAGCACCGTCTCGAGGGCCTCGGTCAGACCGACGGGTAGCTCGACATCGGACACCAGCCCGGCGGGGATTACAGATGATTTCATGTCTGCCATTACATAAACAGATTCAGCCGCATAAACTTGAGGCCCGATCCCGAAGCGTCGGGATCGGGCCACCCTTGTCAATTATACGTTGATTAATCTCGTGGAGGCAGACCGAATCACTGCTTCTTCACCATATTATCTCACCGACATACCCGAACGGTTCCGGTCACACATCGAGGTTCCTGACATACCTTGCGTTCTGCTCGATGAACTCGCGGCGGGGTTCTACCTGGTCCCCCATCAGGGTGCTGAACAGCCGGTCAGCGGCGGCGGCATCTTCTACGGATACCCTGAGCACCGTGCGGCGCTCGGGGTCCATGGTCGTGGCCCAGAGCTGGTTTGGGTTCATCTCACCCAGCCCCTTATACCGCTGGACGTTAACCCCTTTACCCCCCAGCCGTTCGATAAACCCATCGCGACCCGCGTCATCGTAAGCGTAGAACTCCCCCTTCCCCTTCCAGACCCGGTATAGGGGCGGCTGGGCGATGTAGATGTTCCCGGAGGTGACCAGATCGCGCATATATCGGTAGAAGAAGGTCAGGAGCAGCGTGCGGATATGAGCCCCGTCCACGTCGGCGTCGGTCATAATGATGATCTTGCCGTAACGGAGTTTGGAAAGGTCGAGACCGCCATTATCCTCGCTGTCCTCCGACATAAATCCGGCTCCGATGGCTGAGATCATAGTGCGGATCTCCACGTTGCCGAGGATCCTGTCGAGTCGTGCCTTCTCGACGTTCAGTATCTTGCCGCGCAGTGGGAGAATCGCCTGGAAGCGCCGGTCGCGCCCCTGCTTGGCCGACCCGCCAGCGGAATCCCCCTCGACCAGGTATAGCTCGCAGTGTTCGGGATCTTTGATGGAGCAATCAGCCAGCTTGCCGGGGAGATCACCCGATTCGAGGGTTCCCTTACGTCGGGTCAGCTCGCGGGCCTTGCGAGCCGCTTCGCGAGCCCTCGCTGCCTGCACCGATTTCTCGATGACCTTGCGAGCTACCGACGGATTCTCCTCAAAATAGGTGGCCAGCTTCTCTCCAAAGACCACCTCCACGATCCCCTTGACCTCGCTGTTGCCGAGCTTGGTCTTGGTCTGCCCCTCGAACTGCGGGTCAGGAACCATCACCGACATAACCGCAGTCAACCCCTCGCGGCAATCCTCCCCGGACAGCGAGAATTTATCGTTCTTGAAGACCTGATTGCGAACGGCGTAGTTGTTCATGGTGCGGGTCAGAGCCGCCTTGAAGCCGGCCAGGTGCGAGCCCCCTTCGATGGTGTTGATGTTGTTGACGTAAGTGCAGATGTTCTCTATGTATGAATCGTTCCATTCGAGTGCAATCTCTACCGGCACCCCCTCCTGTTCGCCCGAGACATGAATAGGTGAAGGGATGAGTGCCTGGCGACTCTCATCGAGGTATTCTACAAACTGCTTGAGCCCGCCTTTGAATTGGAAGCGTTCCTCGCTTTCAATACCCGACCGCCGGTCTTTAGCGATAATCTCGAGTCCCCGGTTCAGGTAGGCCAGCTCCCGCAGCCTCTGGGTGATGATGGAGAACTTCCATTCGATCTCCGGGAAGATATCCGGATCCGGCCTGAAGGTGGTCTCGGTGCCCTGGAAGCTAGTGCGTCCCCCTTCCTTGACCTGCCCTATGGCCTTACCCCGTTCATATTCCTGGATAAACATCTGTTTGTTCCGCCCCACCTTCACCCGGCACCATTCGGACAGCGCATTGACAACCGACACCCCGACGCCGTGCAGTCCTCCCGAGACCTTGTAGGTGTGCCGGTCGAACTTACCTCCGGCGTGAAGCAC
>MWJR01000353.1 GCA_002127415.1 Calditrichaeota bacterium AABM5.125.24 | reverse complement strand
GCCATATACATCGACCGGGTCGATTCGAACTTTGTGTTCGGATCGGTAACCCCACCGGGCGCAGGGTTGATCGTGAACGGCCACCCGGTCCAGGTCAGGCCGAACGGCGCCTTCCTCGCCTTTCTCCCGGTCGATTGGGGGACTGGTCGATATGAGATGACCGCCCGGATTGGAGAGGACACATCCCTCCTGGTGGTTTCATTCACCACACGACCGGAACATGAGCCTCCTCGACCACCCGAGGGTCCCTTCCCCCGCGAGATAGAACTGACCGGAGGCGTGGCTCGCACCGACCCCCGCGGCGCCTACTACCTGTTCCCGGAGCCCGGAACGAGGGCCGTTACTGACGGATGGTGGAACGGATACTACAAGCTCCCCATCGCTCAGGGGCGGTCGGTCTGGGTGGCGGGAAGATATGTCCGGGACGCTCCACCGACCGTTGATACAGACCGTCCGGTGCTGTGGCGAGTCGGGGTCTATCCCGACGGGCGCTGGGTCAAGCTTCGCCTGCCTGTTGGGCGCAAGCGGCTCTACAGGGTCCGGGATGACCCGAATTCAGATCGCATAATAGTAGATCTCTATCAGGTAATATCTCACATCGACCGGATCGACTATTGCCCCGGGACAGAGCCGGTGAAGGAGGTTATCTGGGAACAGCCGGCCGATGGGCTGCTCACTCTGACGGTGTCGCTGAGCGGGCCATCGTGGGGTTACAAGGCCACGTGGGACGGGGGCGACTTCGTCCTGCGGATCAGACGCCCCCCCCGGCTCCGGCGCAGGGTCAAGGGGCTTCATATCGCCCTCGATCCCGGTCACGGCGGGGAACAATACGGGGCAGTAGGGCCGACCCGGCTGACCGAGAAGCAGATCAACCTCCAGGTAGCGGATGCGCTGGCGCAACTGCTCGAAAAGAAGGGCGCCATGGTGACGCTGACACGCACCACCGATACCACACTGGGGCTTAAAGAGCGCATCGATATGGCGGAGCAGGCCGGGGCCGACATCCTGATAAGCCTGCATCATAACGCACTGCCCGACGGGATAAATCCTCTAACGGCGGAGTTGGGCTGTGGAACCTACTATTACAGGCCACAGAGTCGGAACCTGGCTGCGGCTATCCAGCACGAGCTATCAGGAAGGCTGGGGCTGCCTGACGAGGGGATCTACTATAACAATCTGGCGCTGGTCCGGCCCACGGCTATGCTGGCGGTGCTGGTCGAGGCGGCTTATATTATGCTGCCGGCGCATGAGGAGATGATGCGCGAGGCCGACTACCCGAAGAGGCTCGCCAGGGCAGTGTATAAGGGGCTGGTCAGCTTCGTGAAGGAAAGGAGAAAGTAGGGGCGATATTAAACATCGCCCCTACATATCCTGGCGTTCTGTTGCTGTATTAACCCGACCGAAATAACACCGAGCCGTCCGGCAGCTGCCGGATTAACCCGGCCGGAGCCCTTGCCCCGGACACCGATACGGGGAATGAACGACAAACAATCGACAATCGACAATCCGATGACGGAAACCGTTTATCTGACACAAGAAGGACTTAAGAAGCTCAGACAGGACCTGGAACATCTTATAAAGGAGGTTCGCCCGGCAGCCACGGCTCAACTGGAGGAGGCGCGCGCACACGGTGACCTTTCCGATAACGCCGAATATGACGCTGCACGTGAGAACATCGCTTCAATCGACCGCCGCATCACCGAGTTGCAGCTCAAGTTGAGCCGGGTGCAGATAATCGATGAAAATGAGCTGAACACCGATGAGGCGCGGATACTGTCGCGGGTCACCCTGTTGAATCTAAATAAAGGCGGTGAAGTGGAATACATCCTGGTCGATTCACTTCAGGCCGATCCTATGCGACGGATGATATCCGTAAAATCACCCATTGGAAAAGGTCTGCTCGGCAAACAGGTTGGAGATGAGGTGACTATAGATACCCCTTCCGGGAAGGTGGGTTTCCGGGTGCTGTCCATCGAGCGGATGCGAGGGCTTTAGAATCTTGCCCCGGACACCGATACGGGGAATGAACGATAACAATCGTCAATCGAAAATCATCAATCGACAATCGACAAATGTCCGAACTGAGATATGATCCGCTGCAGAACCGGTGGACTATCATAGCAACCGAACGACAGCAGCGCCCGAGGGACTTCGTTACACGGCGGGAGGTCAGGCGGGATAAGGACGATTGTCCTTTCTGTCCCGGCTTCGAGGATCGAACGCCGCCCGAAATCGCCGCTATAAGAGATGAAGAGGGAACACTTGCCCCGGACACCGATCCGGGGTCAGAGCCTTCGAATTGGCGTGTGAGGGTTGTTCCGAACCGGTTTCCCGCCCTCAGCCCGGAAGCGGGCGAGGTCGAATGGAGCCGTCGAGGCATCTACGAATGCATCAATGGCGTGGGTGCTCACGAAGTCATCATAGAAGGTCCGGATCATGACCTCAGCATGGCGGAGTTCCCCCTTGACCTGACCCTGGACATATTCCGGATGTATCGGGAGCGCCTGACCGCCCTGATGCAGGACCGGCGGCTGAAATATGCGCTGATCTTCAAGAACCACGGTGCGACCGCCGGCGCCTCGCTGGCGCATCCGCACAGCCAGATTATCGCCACTCCGGTTACCCCGCGCACAGTGCAGATCGAGCTCGTCGCTTCACTCAAACACTTCAGGGACACTAAAAAATGCCTCGCCTGTGACCTCATCAAACAGGAGGAAGCCGAGGGCAAGCGGATAATTTACGACGACACGAAGATAATTGCCTTCAACTCTTATGCATCGCGTTTTCCGTTCGAGCTGTTCATAGCGCCGAAGAGCCACTCAGCCTTCTTCGAACGCACTACTGATGAAGAACTTGAATCGTTGGCGCGTTGTATGCGCGACGTGCTGGGGCGGCTCAAGCGGGCACTCGACGATCCCCCCTTCAACTATATCCTCCACACGGCTCCCAACGTCAGCGCCGACCCCATCCCCCCCGGCTACTGGCGCAGCCTGGGGAACGATTACCACTGGCACATCGAGGTGATACCGCGCCTGGTCCGGACAGCCGGATTCGAGTGGGGATCAGGACTTCACATAAATCCTATGC
>MWJR01000291.1 GCA_002127415.1 Calditrichaeota bacterium AABM5.125.24 | reverse complement strand
AATCAACTGTTCAGCCGTCGGGTGAGGGCACCCAACGGCACACCCAATACAACTTTTAATTGCACCCCTTAATAACTGAAAAGCCGCGCAGGTTCGCGGCTTAAAAGTCTGGCTCCCCGAATGGGGCACACTTGATGAAAACAATTGGGTTATTTACCTTTCTGATATCCCGCTCCCGATCTACCTCGGAAATGGGATGATCTTAAACCCAGTAGAAACAATACTTGCGGCACACTTCCAAAGAGGGTAACTTCAGAGTGCCCAAAAGGGTAACTACGAAGTTACCTTTCTGAAAGAGGGTAACTAGCGAAGTTACCTTCCGAACGGAACCACCACTTTATCGCACATCCAGACTCTTATCTTATCAACATTAACTTCCTTGTAAATTGTCGCTCTGCCGCCTCCAATCTCACGAAGTACAATCCCGACGGCAGGTCGGCGGCGAACAGCATGGTCCTATGAATGCCCACCGGTTGGTTACCCTTGACCATCGTCGTCACCTGCCGTCCAGTCAGATCGCAAAGCGACAACGACACCGATGCTGCGACAGGAATACCGTAGGTGACGGTGGTGGAGGAGTTGAAGGGATTGGGAAAAGGAGGCGACAGATGGAAGTCGTAAGGAGTAACCGTCGCGCCTTCCACGTGAAGAGGAGAAAGCAGGGTGAATGCTGTGTCGCACTGCACGGTGTCTATGCCGTCGGTGACAGAGACCTCCCAGACAAGCGCGTCGGGTCGGTCGGCAAGCAGGTAAATCAGGTCGCTGCGGAGAATCTGACGAGTAGTGTCGTCGCCGGTGTTAAGGTAGAATTGATCAATAGGACCGATGATCTTCAACAGATAGTTGAGGTTTTCTCCGTCAGGATCGGTTGAGCGCTCCCATGCAAACGCGACGGGGGAATCCTCAGGAATGGGAGAGCCATCGGGTGGGCAGACAAGCTCCGGAACCGAAGGGAGGCGATTGACATTGGAAATAACTACCGAAACCGAACATTCTGCTGCGGATTCACCATCTGAGGCTCGGAAAACTGGTCGATACTGACCGCTGCAGTCATAATTTGTCTGCCAGATAAAACTCGCTGTGCCATCAAGATGGTCGGTGAACGTTGCGCCCAATTCCTCAAGAACGCCATCGTCGTGCATCGTCATCTCAAGGCTGTCGCCGTTCAGATCGACGGCGAGGAGGTCGAAACTGAGGGTGTCAGCCTCGCGGGCGAGGATTTCGACAGGGGGGTTACGAAAGACGGGAGAAACTTGCTCGCCCAGAGCGGCGGAGATGTCGAAGATTGAGAGGTGGTCGTGGTCAGCCGTGTAAATAAAGTGCCCATGGATGACAAATTCACCGTAGTAATCATCATCGCGGTAACGACCGACCAGAATTGGATTGGCGGGGTCGTGGACGTCGTAGATTCGAATGTCGCTGACCTGTTCTCCCGCGATGATCTGCCAAGCGTTGAAGGTCAGAAATCCATTTCCCACATGGCATTCCCAGAAATAACGAGGGATCTCAAATTCGGTAAGGAGTCTCGGATTATCAAGATTTTCAAGATTATAGATGTGCAGGACGGATGCATTGCGTCTCAGATTCATATCATATCCATAGGTGCTGTAAAATAGTATATTGCCATTAACCTCGGTGCCAAACATCTGCAGTCGCTGTCCCATCTGATCGCGGGGAGATTCGATAATAGCTAGTTGTTCGGGTGACTCCAAATTCTCAAGATCATAAACTCCAACTTGATGAGAGCTGGTTAGATAGAGTCTTTCTCCATCCTGAATGATCTCCCCTTGGAGATTAAAATCAATCTCCCCGACCTCATCTGGGGCATCAGCATCGGAAATATCAAATATCTTGACAGTTTCGTCAGTTCCAACATAAAGAAAATTCTCAATCTTAAGGATATCCTTACGAAATAAGGATTCACCGCGGGGGATCATCCCGAGCGGTTCGCGACCATCCAAGTCGTTCATATCGTAATAAGTCCATCCTACATGATGTCCGCCATAATAAGCCACGTTATTATCAGTCACCATCCTCTCCTGGGAATATCCTCCTCGCTCAAGGAGGAGCCGGTCAATTTCCTCAAGATTTCCCGGTTCTGAAGCGTCGCAGAGGCTGACGAACGGCGTCACTTCATCTATGCGTTCGAAGCCATCTCCAAGCATTGGAAATCCGCCGATGATACCATTGAAGAGCGCAATCGTGTCGGGATTGGCGAAGCATATCCCGGAGATCTCTCCAGTTTGGGCGTAAGACGCTGCCAGCTCCAGTTCACCGTGACGATTATGCTGAGTTGAGACCAGACCCCCTGCTTGCCCCGCCCAGCTCCAAATTGCCCAGACAGGATTATCCCCGTCATATTCAACGTCAACGATGCCGGTTATCCACTCTTCCCAAAGGAAGCCACAATGCCATACCATCTCAAGCCGGGCTGAGTCTGCGATGATGTAATGACCATATTCTGAAGCTGCAAAAGAGCTGGAGGGATTATGGAAAATGTCAACATAAGGCAGGTGCAGCGCAATCCGGTATGGGGAATAATCGTTAACCCAATATGATTCTGTAAAAAGCAACTCCAAATCATCAGGGTCACTGCAATCATAGAGCCAGAATGCGCCTTCCTGATCCTCCTGCCTATTCTCTGTAGTCAGGAATGCGAGCATCTCTGTCGTTGAGGTCATTCCGGCAATTGAGGACTCAAACTCGAGCAGCTCCAATTCTTCAGGATCAGAGGGATCGGAGATGTCGAAGATTCTTATGGTTGAGTCGCCGTCATCCACGAAGAGCCGTTCCCTCGTGAGTGCCATACGTTCAAGGCGGGAGAATCCCTCAACGGTCGCAAGCAGTTCTGGATCGCCGTCCCTCCGAATGAGGATGACGTCAATCAGGTCAGGATAATAAGGAGCTTCCCCAATGTCGCTATGGCGTCCACAGACCAAAATAGAGTCGGTAAAAGCCCAGCGTTCCTCGCGCAAGTAGGGGAGCTCAAGCTGACCGATGGGATGAGAGGGATCTGCCGTCGAAGAGACGATAACGCGGCTCTCTTCCCCGAGGCAGTCAAGCATGATGAGGATCGTATCATCAACCAC
>MWJR01000095.1 GCA_002127415.1 Calditrichaeota bacterium AABM5.125.24 | reverse complement strand
TGCGCCCGTAAAAACAATAACTTGAATGGCGGACGGGGGCGTCCGCCTTGCCAAATCTTGCATTCTCGGACAGACTGTTTCACGGGAATGACAATCAAAATGATCACCGGACAGTATTAACCGTAAATCAGCAATAGTCTACAGATTTTCGACTATAACCAGTTTATAAAAGTCTTTATTATACAAGTGCTTACAAATTCAGATTACACTCTATTAAATAAACCTGATCCTAACTTATTGTCTTTTCTTGACTAAAAGTTGGGACAGTAGTGGGTCGGAGTAATAACCAATCCCGGTCCAGAGTAACAGGGTTACGTCCATGACCTGGCCGGACAAAAGTGTCCGGCCTACTGAGAAGATCCCACAACCTGTGCCCGTTTCTCCAATGCATCAAAAAGCCTCTTCAGCTCCGTTCGAACCTCAACCGGGTGATTCCGGTAATCTTTCCTGACCGGATTGGACAGTGACAAATGAACATGCTCGACAATCCGGTCTCTGTCCTCAATCGACAGGGTTGCGGCGAAAGGATATTCCCTGGCCCAGAATTGCGCATCATTCGGGAAGGTATAGTTATTATCCACCAGGACGATGATATTTTCGGTGAACTGCGAGGCCTCCACCACCACCGAACTGGGCACCGAAACAACTACGTCGGCGATGGAGATCAGATCAAACAGGTTTTCACTTCCTACCAGGTGCAGTAACTCACCATCGTCCCTGACCACCTTAGTATAATCGTGGTCATATGCGGGGTGCGGCCTCAACAACAGCTTCAATCGCGGGATCCGGGAACGTATCTCCCTCAGGAGTTCTTCAAACGCGGAGTAATCGATCCATCCCGAGGTGATGATAAGGGCTGCGGGATGGTCGAACAGGTCATATCTTTTACGTATCCTGCTATGCTGCACCTCTGAATGCCGGTAGGCGCGAACCTCCGGCATCCCGTAGTTGAAGAGGTTTTCGGCCGGGCAACAGAGCTCACCGATACCCGATTCCTCAGTCGGAGACGGCGCCAGGGTGTAGAAATTCTGAAGTGGAAAATGATTCCGAAGATAGCCGCATACCGGCGAATCCGAAGCGATGACCCGATTGGCGCCGGGGTAGCCGTGTCCCACCTCCACAGCAGCGAACCGATTGTCCAGCCCGGCGGACAGATGAGTGCCCATCCCGCCGATCAGCGCCTTAACACCCAGATTCTGAAGGAGTATCTTCATAAGCAGGATGTGAGAAGTCTGCCAGCTCCTCTGCAGGTAGGCCTTCCTTAACGGTTCAATTTGTTGCGCAGGTGATACCGACGGATTATGACACGCAAATAACTGTTCAACCGCCCTTGTCCACTGACCTTTCACCTCACCTGCCAAAGGCTGCAAGCTGGACTTGAAAGCGGGAAGCAGATGTTCCAAAGGGAGGGTCACATCGCAGAATCCGGACTTCAGATACCTGGTGTCATACTCGCTGCCAGAAGGCTCCTCGAAGATGACAAAGCGCCTGCCCTCCGATGCCAGATAGTCGAATATGTCCTTAAAAAGCAGGTTTTCAACCTGATCCGGTTCCCTTCTCCGCATCTTCGACTTCACTATGAAGGCATAATCGAAGCGCTCCCCAAGCAACGGCAATTTGGCATTAAAATCAGCCAGGCGGAGCGCTTTGTCACTGTCGGATGACGGCATGTGAGCCCTGCCGGGGATGGAGTTCCACAGCGACTGCTTGACCACATAATACCAGGGATACCCCAGGTAATCCATCTCAAACAGGCGGGTGCTGTTCTCAATATATCGACAGAATTCCTGCAGCTCGGCTATTGATTTAAACTGCATAATCTCTTTCGGCTATCGGCTATCGGCGTTCGGCGCTCGCATACTAAGTCCATACGATGATGGCAGCTCTTTATGTCTATCATCTCATTTCGATAAGCGCACGGCCGACCTTTCCGTCTTCCAGGTCATCCAGGGCCCGATTGACATCCCGCAACGGATAGGTGTGAGTGATGAGTCTCTCCAGATGCAGTTTACCTGAGATGAAGAGTTCGGCGTAGCGCGTGAAATCACGCTCCGGTATGCTCTCGCCGCCCCAGGTGCCAACGATCCGCTTGCCGCGGATCAGGTCGAACGGATCGATGCATATCTTCTGCCCCGCCGCAACGTTCCCGGCCAGCACACATACCCCGCTATTGTCACGCACCGACCGGAATGCCGTCATCATAGCACCCGAATTGCCTGCCGCCTCGACGCTGTAATCCACACCCATTCCATCGGTGATTTCAAGTATTCGCTGGAAGGGATCATCCTGAGCGGCGTTGATCAGATGCGTAGCCCCTAACCGCTGAGCCTGTTCCAGCTTGTGAACCTTCAGGTCAACGGCAATGATCTTTGCGGCTCCCGTCATATCCGCTGCCAGCACTGCGGTGAGCCCGATACCGCCCACGCCGAAGATGGCTACACTGCTGCCCGGCTCAACCTTCAGTGTGTTAAGTATCACCCCGCAACCGGTTGGAACTGCGCAGCCGAGCAGCGCCGCCTCACGTAGCGGCATCCGCTCGAGCAGAGGGGTCACCCGGTTCTCGCAGGTGACGGTCAGGCGCTGGAAGGTGGTTATCGCCCCGCTGTTCACCGGCCCGTCAGCGCTCGTATAAACCGTGGAGGGAACTTCTGCCCCACTGCCCCTGATCCAGGAGAGCACCACCCGATCACCGGGTCTGACCTTTGTCACCCCTTCGCCGACTTCAACTACAGTCCCGGAACCCTCGTGCCCCATCGTATGAGGCAGAAACCGGTCAAGCCCCCGCCTGCCGCGCGCTTCCAGCAACTGGCTTCCGCAGACACCGCTGTAAGCCACCTCGACTATCAGCTGCCCGGGTTTCAGGGCCGGCAGCGTCAGCTCTATCAATCGTAGCGGTTGACCCGTCTGGTAGAGAACTGCAGCCTCAGTAGTTCTGCTCATCTATCGTCCGTTAAGAGATATTAATGGGTGCAATTAAAAGTTGTATTGGGTGTGCCGTTGGGTGCTCTCACCCGACGGCTGAACAGTTGATTGGTGTCAGGTGGGGGCACCTGACACCACAACTGGAATCTGCACCCCTTAATAAGAACGCAACCCCCCTTTCTATTCCCCACTTCAATAGAAGGGGGGAATAAGCAGGAGCTGTCTTTAGTGACTGTCAACTATAAAATGTTCTGAGTAATAAGTGCAGATATGCCCTGATGCTGATCCATTCACTCCGCAATGAACCAATAGAAATCCCCCTTGTAGCCGACCTCTGCGAACAGCTTTTTCCAGTCGTCCACGTGCATATATGTCAGTGCGGTGAGGTTCCATTTCATCAACCGTTGGCGCTCCTCCTCGGTTCGCCAGGCATCCATAGTGACAAAGGCGTGCCGCCTGGTCACCCGCTGGATCTCTCGCAGACCCTGTTTGCACTCACCCAGGGGCAGGTTGTGCACGGTGTTTATGCATATCACCAGGTCGAAGCTGTCATCATCGAAAGGCAGCTCTCCGGCATTCCCGACACGCAGGAAGGGTCTGACTGTTTCGATGGCGTTTTCAATGGCATATGGTGAAATGTCGATACCGTCCACATTCAGCTGCGGCATCAGCTCCTTGAAATCGTGCAGCATAAAGCCCTTGGCGCAGCCCACGTCGAGCAGGCTGGCGTCATCCGCCAGGTTGTAATGGTAGCGAAACCGCCTGACCGTCTCCTGCCAGAAGCGGGGATGATACTGGTATCCGCCATAACCGTAGAGACGGTCGCCGTCGAAATACTCAATCCCGAACTGCCGAGCGACCCTCCGGTGTTCATCGGTGACAGAACGAGCCCGCTCGTCAATGGGACGCTTTGACCGGGGATAGCGGTCCATCAGGTTGATCTCGGACATTGCCCGTATCTCCATTCGTAAATTAGAAATATGCTTACTATTGTAACTGGTCTTATGCCTCATCCACGTGCCAGTTATGCCCCAGATAGGCCGGATTTGCCCTGACGAATTCGAGGCTGAAGTTTAGTCGCGGCCAGTAAAAGCGGTCGTCCGATTCGAGCAGGTGACGGCACGACTGTGCCTTATCCCGAATCATTCTCACCCGGCGGTTCACCGCATCGATCTCCCGCTCTCGTCCATAGGCTCCACTGATCCTCCCGTGCATCTCTCGCACCGCAACCAGGATTTCGTCAGGGCTGTTTTCGTGAAGCTCCAGACCGATACGTTCAAAATCCTCGATCCTTGCAAAGTGATGCGCAGGTGACAGGACGATCTCCTCCAGTGTCAGGTCCCGTCCGAGCTGGCGGGAGTGGTATCTCTTGGGAAGATACATGTCCTGCTCTCCATACCAGATCCGCATCTGGATCTGGGAATTGGTGTATAGCACCGGCGTGCCGAACGTCTGGGCCGCTGCCGCCGGGCCCGACGAACTCCCGAAGAAGAAGCTGCTGACCGCCAGGAAATATGGCTCGGCAAAATCATTGTATGAAGGATGAAATGGAACGTCGATCAGTTGCGGCGGTGGATTATGGAGCCGCTTCATACTGCTGTCACCCAGTCGGACGACATAGAAACCCCGATCGATCAGATACTCTATCGCAGGCAGGTAGCTTTCGATGTCGGAGTCACGGTATGAGTGATAGGCAAGCTTTGGCAGGTAGCCGCCTTCCCGAACGTGCAGGGTCACTATCGGTGCCTCGGGTGGAATGTTGAACGCCTCGCGGGTTTTCAGACCCCGCTCAAGCTCTTCGGGGGACAACGAATGGAAATAGGTCGGCCTGCGGTCGCGGTAATCTCTGGCAAATTTCTGAATGAGTCGTTCCGGGGGCAATAAGACATAGGTCGTGTCCCCCTCCTGTCTGATACCGGTGAGGGAGCCGTTGCGCCTGTTCCGGTGACAAAACCATATAATGTTGTCATCGGTGGAGTGGTCCACTAAGACGCCACGCGTGACGATGTCATACATGGCTCGATTGGTGCGAGGCTTCAGGCGAGGGGGATAGGTGATAATGACGGGAGCATATTCATCACCACTATAGAAGTTTCGGATGATGAACGACTCCTTGGCCAGATGTCCGATGCGGTCGATCTGGCTGATAACGTAGATGACTTTATGTCGTCCGTTTGTCACACGTATTCCTCTGTCAGCTAACCCGGCGATCACAGGCTGTAATTCAGACGTTTGAGCAGCGCCTGACCCTCATTAAACAATTCCTTTTGCAGCGCGGCAGGCCAGTCTCGATACCTGCCAGAGTTTTCCCTGATTGAGTCATAGTTCGTAACTTTTTCATCCTCGAAGCCGGAGTCGTGCTGGAAGTTGTTATATTGCAGGACACCATTTTCCCACGGCTCGTCCAGGAAATTGAACAGTGGTCGCAACACATCTTCCGGTTGTTTTGTCAACTCCTCATAGCGAACCATATGGAAGCGGTCGGAGACTCGGTCCTGAAAGTCCAGAAGTTTCAGGTTCTGGTCTCGCCAGAACCTGATGGCCGCGACCGGTTTCTCGGTTCCGTTGTCCAGATACGGCTTCAATATCCCCCAGTCGAAGTCGCACAGCGAATATGCCACATCGAGCCCGTGTCGGACGATACCGATGTAGAGCACCTCGCCGCGGAACATCCGCTCGATGGTTTCCGCGTGGTTCAGGTAATGGGGTGTCTTATCCGCCCAGCGGTTCTTACCCTTCGACACGGCGTATTGTCCGAAGAAACGCACCGTAAAGAGGCGCATCTGTTCGAGAACCTCGTCTTCCGAAAATCCCATGTCCAGCAGGCCCTGCAGGGCTCGCTTAACCTCATACACTCCCGCGAGCTGCACGAAAAACGACGATTCCGGCGGGCAGGCGATGTTCGAGTGGCTGTTCAGCAGTCTGCGCAGCAGCGAGGTGCCCGAACGCTGGCAGCCGAGGATGAAGATCGGCGGTTTCATACAGCCCGACTCACACGCTTAGCCAGGTGCGATTCGACCTTTATAATGGCATCTACGATATCACGAACCTCCCCGTCAGTGTATCGCTCGTTGAAGAGGATATTGAAGCTCCTGTCACGGAATCTGACTGCGTTTGGTGTGTCTGCCTCACCGGTCAGGTATGGTTTTAGCCACGGCCACTCGGATGCGATGTATCTATAATCGGGATTGATCGCGATTCCCTCTGCGCCCACAGCCTCAGCGAACTCAACCTTCGACACTGTAAGCCCGCCTGAATCCACCGCAACTGTATGGAAAAATGGGGAGGGGGTGCAGCCCTCCAGCCTAATGCAGGGTGACACGACTGCCGATCTCTCCAGCGCCGCATCGATCTTCGCTGCGATGGCGTTGCGCTTCTCGATGGTATCCGGCAGTCTTGCCAGAGTTGAGTATCCGATGGCACAGGAGAGCTCGTCGAGATTGAAGTTCAAGGCTGGAAAGAGAAACTGCGACGGATCCTTCGGATTGAAATCAGGGCGGTGAAACGGCTTGCCCCTATCCGCCAAGGCACGGAGCCTCCAGTAGATCTCCTCATCTTCGGTATAGACGACCCCGCCGCAGCCACCCGTGGCGTGATTCTTGGAGAACATAGTCGAGAATGCAGCCACATCCCCGAACCTTCCGACCCGCTTCCCCCTGTATAGCGCGCCGTGGGCCTGAGAGCAGTCCTCTACTACCCTGATCCCCTTCGAGCGGGCGATCTCGAGGATAGGTTGGATATCAAAGGGATACCCCCCCGTATGGGTCAGGATTGCGGCGCGGGTGTTCGGGGTCTGGGCGCGTTCAAACTCGGACGGCCCGATGCTCCAGCTGTCAGGACATGCGTCGGCGACGCGAACCTTATACCCTAACAGCACTATCGGCGCGATGCAGCCGGGGTCGGTAATCGGGGAGACAATTACATCGCTGCCGGTGGGAATATCGAGTGCCTTCAACGCCAGATAAACCGCCGCGGTTCCGGAACAGACCGCATCCGCGAATCCCCCACCCTGGAACTCGCAGAACCGGGAGGTGTACAGCTCCTCGAACTTGCCCTGGAAGGAGAAATCAACCCCCGCCTGCCAGCTCTCCTCGAATACCCGCCTGACAATATCGAGCTCTTCTGCGCCAAAGAGTCTTCTATAAGGCATCGGTTCAGCTCTTACCTTCGAACCACCGTTAACGGCGAGCTCAGAGTTTGTCATATCAATCATCTCTGACAGACACCAACACCGAACAGATAGTGCGCCATTGGATAAAAACCTGTATGGACAATCTCATCATTCATCGAAAAGATGAAAGAGTGGACAAAATACCTGTCGAGCGACTGCTTAAGTGTCACGTGACTCTTCAGATTGATGTGAGGGCTTGCGCCGGGATCCGACGAATACCTGTCGGCCTCTATGTTGGGTGTCCCGATTATGAGTATCCCATCTCTGGACAGACTCCGGCAGATATTCGATAGAAACGCGGGTTCTTCATCTGGCTTGATATGCTCAATCACGTCGGTTGAAAAAGCAGCATCGAATGTTCCATCCGGCGACTCTTCTGTTATGTCAATTGTCTGAAATTGGACATTTTTCAAAAACGGGAGTCTCTCTTTGTTACCCTCAATCAGGACACTCTCTCTGTCCACACCGAGCAATCTGTCGACGACCTGTGCCACGACCGGCGAGCCGAACGCATCCCCGCATCCGACTTCAAGGACCGATCGTTTACCCTGCAGCAGCTTTGCGCAGAACTTATACCTGGCCAGGACAAACAGCATATGCCTGGGGTCGGCCTTGAGGCTGTGCGAGGTTCTCGGCCCCAATTTTATCGGGGTGGTGAAGAGTGTTTTGTCAACGTGCACACCTGTCCCGGGGGTATGAGTTTGCCTGAAGATATGTGGATAGGCCCCCTCCAGAACTAACCGGTTCAGCCGTGCCAGCGCGTTTTTTTCTGTTCCCTGTTCTTCAAGAGCTCGAGTCTCATCAGTCAGGACAACTCTGGCGCAGCACCGGGCATCTCGAAGAAAACCAGGGTCTTCAAGAAGCCGGTTGAATTCCTCGATCACCACCCTTTCGAGCACCATGGTGCTTGCAGAGTCATCGAACAGCGCTTCTGTTTCCGGCGAGAACCGCGCGCGTATAAGCTGCGTGAATGGATCGTGGGCATCACGTAGCTCAAGCACCAACCTGCCGGTATCCTTGAAATCGTCCGGTGAAAATTGTGAATGGTCAGGCATCTTCCCCTATGGCTTATGTATATATTCCAGAGATTGCGTTTGAATCCGGTCGAAATTATTGTCCACCCAATCTATCACCCCTGACAATCCCTCCTTAATCCTGATGTTGGGTGACCAGTCGAGCTCACTGCGCGCCCGGCTCGAATCAATTACATACGCCGCATCCTGACCGGGTCTCTCATCAACCGACAGCGTGGCCTCCTCGAACCGCTTCCCCGACAACTCGCATATCAACCTCACCACATCGCGCACCGCAATCCCCTTGTCGGGCGAAAGGTGGTAAATCCGTCCCGGTTCGCCGTCCTCCAGCACGGCCAGCTCACCCCGCGATACGTCGCGGATGTGTATATAGGATTTGACCGCCACCCCCCCGCCGTGCAGCTCGATTGTTCTGTCCATCTTCAGATAGACAGCGGATCGCGGGATGATCTTGAACAGTTGCTGCCCGGCGCCGTAAACATTGGTGGCGCGCACCATCAGCAGCGGAAATCCGAGCTGCTTATGGTAGGTGAACAGCAGCAGGTCCGCAGCCGCCTTTGATGCCGCATACGGCGTGCTGGGGTTAAGCGGCGCGTCCTCGCGAACCGTCCCCACGCAGGCACCGTAAACCTCCGGCGAGGAGATATGCAGGTAACGGCATAGATACTCCCGCTTACGAAGGTGATTTACCAGCCGAGCAAGAGCTACGCAGTTGGTCTGAAACCAGTGTTCGGGATACTCCCAGCTCGGCCCGACCTCACTCTGCGCCGCAAAATTGACCATATAATCAGGCTCAATCGAGTCCAGCAGTTCAAAGATCTCCGGCGAATTGTGGTTCAGGTCCAATTGATGAAAGGCGAAATTCACACCCGTCCGTCTTCTGTAAGGTAGAAACAGGTCGCTCTTCTCCGGCGAACGGCTGATACCGACAACTTCGTTACGTTTGTCATCCAGCAGAAGGTCGATGAAATCCGCGCCTGAGAAGGAGTTGCTGCCCAGGATGACTATTTTACGCTTTTCAGACATTAAACCATTGATATGTTCTTTGTCCTAATTTATCACCCCCCCTATTATCCCCCCCTACTACCGCAGGGGGGAGATAACAGCTCAAGATGTTAAAATGGCCCCGTGAAGCTCTTGTCCGGAACATCCAACAGCGCACCTGCCGTCTCCTGCATCACGGGAAGCTCGACTTCGAGTCCCATCATTCCCCAGGCGGTCGCCACAATATCACGCGCAGATGGATAGTAAAAGTCAGCCAGGGCGCGGGAGGTCGGCGTGGGACAGTCGGGCAGGGTAACGCGACGGGGCGGCGCCTTCAGATGATCCAGCGCCGCCTCTGTAACCCTGGCGACGACCTCAGCCGAGAACCCCACACTCCTCCAGCCGGTGTCAGCCACGATCAGACGACCGGTCTTTCGGACCGAATCCAGAATCGGTGCCTCGTCGAGCGGCTTCAGGGTGCGCAGGTCGATGACCTCGGCGTTGAGCCCCTCCTCCGCCAGCATCTCCGCTGCCCGGAGCGCTTCCAGGGTCATATAGGAAGCGGTTGCAATGGTCAGGTCATCCCCCTCTCGTGCCACCCGCGACCGTCCGAGGGGCACCCGATACAGTCCTCCCGGAACATCGCCGGTGATGTTGTGGAGCCAGCGGTGCTCGATGAAAACCACCGGGTTATCGTCCTCGACACTCGCAATGAGAAGCCCCTTCACATCATAGGGGGTCGCCGGCATCACCACCTTCAGCCCGGGTATGTGCGCAAACCAGGCATGAAGGCTCTGTGAATGCTGCGGCCCCTGACCCCAGCCGCGGCCGATAATCATCCGAATCACGAGGGGAACCCTCGCCTGCCCGCCGAACATATAGTGCCAGTTCGCAGCCTGACCGGCGATCTGGTCCAGGGCCAGGAGGGCGAAGTCGATCCGCTGGTGGGTCATTATCGGTCGCATACCCACCAGAGCCGACCCGATTGCCACCCCGGTCATACCGTTCTCCGAGGCCGGCATATCCAGCACACGGCCAGCACCGAACTTATCCTTCAGTCCCAGGGTTGTGCCGAATATCCCCTTCGGATCGGGAACGCCCAGTCCCATCACATAGACCGAACGATCCCGTGCCATACAAAGCTCAATCGCTTCGTGGACGGCCTGAGAATATTTCAGCTCTCTATGCATTACCCACCATCATCATTCAAGGTGCGAAGATATGCTGCTCGAGAGCCTCCACCTCCGGGAATGGGCTCTCCCCGGCGAACTCGACCGCTTCATCGATCTCCGCTCTAAGGCTGTTCTCCATATCTTCAGCCTCCAAATCCGTGATAAGCCCCTTTCCCTTCAGATGTTTTTTCAGCCGATCGATGGGGCAACGGCTCCTCCATTCCTGGAACTCATCCTCGGTTCGATAGCCCAGGTCAATGTCGTAGTTGGGACCGCAGTGTTCCCGCCAGCGATAGGTCTTGAACTCCAGGAAGGTCGGCCCGTCACCACGCCGGGCTTTACTTATTGCCCTCCCCGCCAGATTATATACCTCCACTACATCATTGCCGTCCGCCTGGAAGCTCTCTACGCCGTGCCCCTGTGCCAGGTGGTAGATCTCTCTGCCCGAAGGCTGACGGACCGAGAGCGGCGAGAGGACCGAATACAGGTTGTTCTCGCAGACGAACACGACCGGGAGTGTTCTGAGGGCTGCGAAGTTGAGGCTCTCGTGGAAGACCCCCTCCTCGACGGCCGCATCACCGAAGAAGGCCGCGGTCACGCGGTTCTCACCCTGCATCACGGTTCCGAAAGCTGCACCGACGGCAATCGGAATGGTGCCGCCGACTATAGGGGTGGCGCCGAGAAATCCGGCCTCAAGATCGAGCATATGCATCGAACCGCCCTTGCCCTTCGAGCAGCCGGTCACCTTTCCGAACAGCTCCGCCATCATCCTCTTCAGGTCGCCCCCCTTGGCAAGGTAGTGGCCGTGTGACCGATGGCCGCTCAGGACATAGTCGTCACGGGTCAGATGGGCGCACAGCCCCACCGCCACGGCCTCCTGCCCGATGCAGAGGTGGATCGGACACCGCATCTCCTCCATCGGATACAGCTCGGCGATCCGCTCCTCGATCAACCTGATGCGGAGCATCTCTTGATACAGACGCTTCAAGACAGCAGGTTCAATATTCCTCATCTCACGCGGGTATTGATGTTATGTCATATAAGATGGCGGACAATCCGTCGGCTGACGGACGCCCTACCGTCGCTCTGTTCATCCTAATTCAGTTGCAGATGTTGCATCGTCTTGATGTTGTAATACCTCCTGTCGCCCATCGGGTCGGGGATAAGACCGACCTTGAAGGCTTCAACCAGGTCGCGGGATGCATCCTGGATTGTGCGTTGCGGTGTGAAACCCAACTGCCGCCTGATCTTCTCCGAAGAGATATGATATGAGCGAACGTCATCCGACGGGGTCGTCATCACCTCGATGCGCTCTCGCCCCGGCATCTTATGCTCCACCACCTCCCTGACCATCCCGGCAATCTCGGCGATGGTGCGGTTCTGATATCCCGCATTGAATATCTGCCCGGCGACTTTTTCCTCTGGGCTCTCCAGGAGCATCAGGTAGACCTGGACCATATCGTCGATGTGGATATTGGGCCGCATCTGTCTCCCGCCGAAGATGGTGATCCGTCCGTTGTTGACGGCGTGATTGGTCAGGATGTTCACCGTCAGGTCGAGCCTCAGACGCGGCGAGTAGCCGCAGACTGTGGCCGGTCTGACAACCACCGTGGTGAATTCAGGCGACTGCTGTTCAAGAAGGATAGGCTCGCAGAGCCCCTTATACCTGTTGTAATCGGTGATTGGAACCAGCGGATGCTCCTCGGTGACATTCTCGGCCTCGCTGACCCCATAGACGCTGGAGGTGGAGGCGTAGATGAAGCGTCTGACACCGCACTCCCTGCTGATATTCACCAGATGGGGAAAGGCGTCGAAGTTGACCGAGCGACTAAGGGCGGGGTTGAGCTCGAAGCTGGGGTCGTTGGAGATGCAGGCCAGGTGGATAACCGCATCGCAGCCGGGCAGGACACGCCGCAACAGCTCTCTATCGCGGATGTCGCCCTTTATCTGCTCCAGGTGAGGATTCTCCGCCACACCACTCAACACATCCTCGCCGTAGATATACCAGTCCAGCACCTGCACGCGGTATCCCCACTCCAGAAGTCGTGGAACCAGCACCGAACCCACATAACCGGCGCCTCCCGTAACCAGGATCTTCGAGCCCGGGTTAATGCCTCCACCTTCACGCACTGCATCAGGCGACACTGCTGTCCTCCAGAACAGATTCTGCACGCGTCACCATCGCCGCATCGGTCAGAAAGTGCGCCAGCGCGGCGTGAGTTGTCTCAACATAGCCGTATTCCTCCGACGGCACCCAGAAGTTCAGATGACCCAGACGTCGCAGGGTATTGTCCTCGCGAAAACCGGACATAGTGAGAACCGTGCAGCGTCGCTCGAGGGCCACCCTCACTGCGCGCAGGATGTTCTCAGAGCTCCCGGAGCTGCTGATAGCCACTAACAGATCACCGGCATCCGCCCACAGCTCCAACGTCTGTTCGAAGGCGGTTCGGTAGCCGTCGTCGTTGGAGAAGGCGGTCAGAAGCGGCGGCTCAGTGCAGACCATAGCCCTCACTCCCACCGCCTTGCACAGGTCGTTGTGGAGGTGAGCTGCAATCGCCGCGCTGCCGCCGTTGCCGACCAGCAGAGCCTTGCTCGAAAATGACCGGAGTGAGCGGATCAGATCCGAGGCTCGGCGAGCCCCCTCGTCCAGGCTCAGAACCAGTCCGTGCTCATCGGTCACCTGTATCCGCATCAGCATCTTGAACAGTATACGGAAATAGGAAGTGGCGGTATGTCCGTCCATAACTTGATATATTTGGTGTGCCGTCGGGTGCCCTCACCCGACGGCTGAACAGTTGATTGGTGTCAGGTGGGGGCGCCTGACACCACAACTAGAATATTTTATAGAGATCCTTCATCCGTCAGCCGACGGATTCAGGATGACATAAGCGACTATGTTATCCTGCTTAATTGGACCCCAGCTTTCGCTGGGGGAAGCCGTGCTCGAAAGCTACCTTAAAAGATGTTCGATATGCCTGAACAGCGGTTCCCGCTCGATCGACCTGCGATGCCCGACGGTGGCCACCGCCTGAGCACCCACTGCATTGCCGATCATGCCCACGACCTCCATCGGAACCCTGCGCGCCACGCACATAGCCGTCAGGGCCAGAAACGCGTCGCCAGCCCCCATCCTGTCCTTGACCGTGCCGTCACCGGCGAAGGCGGGTATGGAGAAGAACCCCTCGTCATGGCTGTAACACAGGCAGCCGGACTTGCCGCGGGTTACCACCACGTTATCACACCCCAGCCTCTGCGAAATGTCCAGAACCATCGTCTTCAGGTCGCCGTGCCGGTCCCTGGCCTCCAGCCGTATTTCGTTCTCCGCCATACTGGCATAGTTCGCTCGCGGATACCTCGATATGGTATGGTAGCCCATATTCCCTGCGTTGGACTGGGCGTTTATAGCCAGGAAATTCGACCCTTCACACAGGATGTCGATAGCTCCAGATGTGAGCATCCCGTGACCGAAATCCACCACTATCACCACGTCGTATCCGGGGAGTAGCTCGCGCAAGGCGTCACACAGCAGCGCCTCGTCCGCCTCATCCAGCGTCCCGTCGTTAATCTCATACACCTCCATCATCTTGGTGAAGAAGTAGCTCTCGACGAACCGTCGCTTGACGATGGTGGGCGACCCCTTCCGGTAGAGGAACGTCTTTTCGATCTTTCGCCTTAGCGCACCCCGGACGAACTCCTCCTGAGGGTTGTCCTCACCGAGGAGGGTCAGGATGCCGACGTTGTCGCAGAAGTTTGCCAGATGATTGCCGACCGCCAGGATACCCCCGGCGAACCTCTCGGTGGCCAGCCGCTTGACCGCCAGTATCGGCTCCTTCGACGACTTGCCGATGGCGGTGCAATACTGATACTCATCTATGATAGCTTCACCGACAACCAGCACCTTCAGATTCCGGATGCTCTCAAGGTGACCGATGACATCATCAGCGCTGTATCTTTTAGCCATCATCTGCAGGAACTCCTGCGCCTCCGGTGAAAGGACCGGCAGGTATTTGTTCAGCAGGGCTGAAGAGCTGAAGGTAACCCCGTTGGTGAAGGCAAGCCGGCCCCCCACCGATTTGATGGCTTCCTCCTCGCGGATGATACCGCCGGTGCGGTCGTTTTCGGTCTCCCGGTAATCGGAGCCCTTGACGTAGAAGTGTGGTTGCAGAAGCTTGATGGCCTCGACCGCCAGGGGCCACCTGTTGATGGCCACGTAGTCAACGATGTCCAGCGCCGCGATGGCCTCGGCGCGCAGGTTTTCGTTGAAGACAGGACGGTGAGGTCCCTTGTTGACATATATATCCGGCGTCACGGTGACAATAAGGATGTCGCCTAACCTCCTGGCCTGCTCGAAGTGGCGTATGTGACCGATGTGCAGCAGGTCGAAGACACCGTGACAGTGAACGATCTTTTTCTGTAAGCGTAGTGCAACCAGCTTTTCCGCCAGCTTGTCGAGAGGGAATAGCTTACCATTTCGTGCGATCACTGTATCCACCACACTCTTCGCCCGCACCGGATCAGACATTGGCGTATCCCAGATACTTAAACCAATCCCTGGTGGCGTCCTGTATGGAATCCGGTTCCCATACCGGAGCATCCCGCCACTGGTCGATGTTGTCGAGCATAATCCTGACGCCGCCAGAGAACTCTATCTTCGGCTGCCAGCCGAGCATCCGTCTGATCTTTCCGGTATCGGCACAGGTGCAGTCCGGTTCACCCGGTCGCTTCGGCAGATGCACCACCTCCCCGCCGAGCAGACGAACCAGCTCATTCACACTCCTGGGGGAGCCGGTGCCGACGTTGATAACCTCGCCGGAAACATCGGATTCGGCGGCACGGACAAAGGCCTCCACCACATCGGTGACGAAGGTGAAGTCCCTTGTCTGTGTGCCGTCGCCGACCACAGTAAACGGTCTGCCCGCCAGCTTCTGCGCCAGGAACACCCCGAATACCGCCCCGTAGGTGCCGGTGGTGCGGGCTCTCGGGCCGTAGACGTTGAAAAGACGCAGCGAGACGCCGGGCAGCCCGTAGGTCCGCCCCCAGTGCAGCACGATCTGCTCCCCCAGGAACTTGGTCAGAGCATACGGGTATTGTGGGCGTATCTCGGCCGTCTCCGGCGTGGGATAGCTGTCCGGGATGCCGTAACAGGACGACGAGGCGGCGTAGATGAATCTTGAAACGCCACTGAGCCTGGCAGCCTCCACCACGCTCACAGTTCCATCCACATTAGACCGGTGGTAGTCCATCGGATGCTGTATCGAGGGAACAATATCGGCCAGGGCTGCCAGGTGAAAGACCCAATTCACCCCGGCGAACAGCGGCAGAACCCTCTCGTGATCCTCCACATCCACCTGATGAACCTTCAGGTTTGGGTGATCCCGGAATGGGGCTAAATTGCTGCGTCGCCCGGTGGCGAAGTTATCCAGCACGACTACATAATGCCCATCGCTCAATAATCGCTCGACCAGATGGCTGCCGATGAATCCCGCTCCACCGGTTACCAGGCTGCGCGATGCAGTGCTACAATCCTGCATATACCCCTACGTTTATTCCTACTGCGGCCTAGAGAAGTTCGACTTTCGGGATGTCATTGCGAGCGAAACGAAGCAATGGACAGCCAATGTCAGCCCGGGGATGACAGCATTGGACTACCATTCTGTTATGCCTTCCGACATAGCAGACTAACATCCTTTCGTAGTCGTGGTTGTCCCTAACCACGACTGTCGGGCTTGGGGACAGCCCCGACTACAACAAGAAAATCATTACTTCGCACCTCGCTAGTGACAAAAATGCGATGCCAAGCTTCCTGCATAGGCACAATGCCAATCTGAAGCTTTTACCCAAATAGTGTCTCCATTGAACACGCCAGGGCTCACAGGCGAATCAAGCAAATGCTGGGCCATAGTTCTGAGGCTGGCGGATTAACCGGCGGTTTTCGTCATATCATGTATTATCAATATATTAGGGTTGGATTTGAAGCCGCTGAACACCTGAGTGTCGTTAACAAGGGGAAGCTTTAGCTCCCTAATCACTCTGCGACAGGCAGATTTTTCTCTCATATTGGAAGCCCGGGCAGCCAGCTGCCCGGGCCACCCGATCCGGTTATTCCCCGCTATTCCCACTTCTATAATCCCCCCTTTCTCCCCCCTTATACTAAGTTGCATTCATAAAAACACTAAAGTGCTTTAGGTTTGTCATTGCGAGCAAAGCGAAGCAATCTTATAAATATCTGGGAATAGGGAGATTGCTTCGTCACTTCGTTCCTCGCAATGACAGATCGGGCGCCTTTATGGTAGCCGTCCGATAACAAC
>MWJR01000286.1 GCA_002127415.1 Calditrichaeota bacterium AABM5.125.24 | reverse complement strand
GCGCGGAGCTGAAGCCGTAGCCGGAGAGACTGTCGGTCAGGGTCACCACCGTGACGAAGACGTCAGAGAAGACCCGTTCTTTCTGCTGGTCGAAGTAAAGCTCGTCGGTCAGAAGCACCATCCCTGAATCGGAACGGACGGTGACCTCCCCGCGGGCGTAGAGCCGGTTCTCCTTCTCGAGCACTTCCCCTTCATCCGCCGTCAATCTGGCGGTGTGCCGGCCTTCACCGTCATAGAAATCAACTTCAACCCCGCCGTCGAGGAGCATCAGGTTGTGTGATTCCAGGCGGGCGATGTGCGGGGCCCGGACGGTAAAGTTCGGCAAACTCCCATGTGTCACCATCACCTTTGCCCCGAACAGCTCCAGGTCGGGAAGGTTCTGTTGCGGTTCTGCCACCGGCGGCTCGATCCTGCTGCAGCCGATCAGGGCTAAAGTGATTACCAGTGCTCGC
This sequence comes from Calditrichaeota bacterium AABM5.125.24, assembly GCA_002127415.1. Lineage (GTDB taxonomy): Bacteria > Electryoneota > AABM5-125-24 > Hatepunaeales > Hatepunaeaceae > AABM5-125-24. Next base: position 2,656 of record MWJR01000286.1, on the reverse strand, counting down.
TTCACGGCCTGACAAACTCCTGTCTGGCCGACTCCAGCTCACCCCGGGCTCTCAGTATGAAGTCGATCAACTCCCTCACGGCTCCCCTCCCACCGGAGCGGCTGGATACCCAGTTCACCTCTGTCAGAACATCGGGATGGGCATCTGACGGAGCCGCCGCCAGACCGACCTTCCGCAGCACCGGCAGGTCAAACAGGTCGTCGCCCATATAGGCGGCCTCGCCGCTGTCCAGATTATGCCGTTTCAGAATGTCGTTCATTACATCAACCTTATCGACGAACCCTTGGTGGATCTCCTCAATGCCGACCTGGCGGGCCCGATGTTCAACGATAGGTGACATAAGTCCGGTGATGATGGCGAATTCGATACCGGCGCGGCCTGCCATAATAATCCCGAACCCGTCCCGAATGTCGAAGCCCTTGGATTCAACCCCCTCTGAGTTGATGTAAACCCTGCCGTCGGTCATCACACCATCGACGTCGAGGATTATCATCTTAACCTTTTCAGCACGCCGTTTAAGTTCGTCGTCGGTCATAGCCGCGAGTGCCTCGTCTTTATTATTCTTGGCCTGATGTTTGCGCAACAAATTACATCCAATTCTACCCCTTGTCAACCCGCTGTATGAAATAGCCGTTGATTTATGCGGGGAATGCACCGATTATTATCGGCTGAGTTTGGGTTTACAATGTTGACACTTGCGCACGGCACAAAAGGTCACTATACTTGTTAATGCAGCCGTTTTCGTTCAATCAGACGCCTTTTATCGACCGGCGTCCGGACTATATTGAGGTGTTGCTGTGGCTGGAAAGCGTGGTGTCAGGCCTCTTACCGATCGGCAGCGGGATGTAATGGCCTTCATCGCCGAGGAGGTGGTCCGTCACGACCGACCCCCGACCCTGCGGGAGATCGGAGCCCGTTTCCACATCGGTTCGACCAATGGCGTGCGCAGTCTTCTCGGTGCACTGGAGCGTAAGGGTTATCTGAGGCGACGGCGGTATCTCTCCCGTGGTATAGAGCTGGTGCAAATGCCTGGGGATGTGGGCGGCGTGGTGCGGGTGCCGATCGTCGGGAGGGTGGCCGCAGGGCAACCGCTGCTTGCCGAAGAGAACCTCGAAGGTGAGCTGCTCCTCGACCGCGGCATGTTCAAGGCCAGCGACGGCTTTGCCCTCAGGGTCAGGGGGGAGTCGATGGTCGAAGCGGGGATTATGGACAGGGACATAGTCCTGGCGCGACCCAATCTACCACTCAAGGCTGGGGATATCGTGGTGGCGATTATTGGCGACGAGGCTACAGTAAAACACTACTACCCTGAACGGAAAAGGGTTCGTCTCGAACCTGCCAACCCCCATTTCGATACCATTGTCGTAGAACACAAGTCCCCGGGTTTTCACATCGCCGGAAAGGTGGTGGGGTTATACCGTCGGTATTAAATAGCCCCTCTTCAGGCAGTTTCCTCTTGATTGCCCGCCTCCAATGTAGTATATTGATGCCAGAGGCATGCTTTCAAACTTTAGTCTGACACCATCCGGTAATAAATGGAAGATTACTCCATTCTGAATAGGGATTCAGGATGAGCACTGTGCCTGTAGAGGTAGCGGGAATATCGGCCTGGCCACCCTATCAGGGATATGTGGTCATTCTGAAGGAGCAGGGGGGTAAAAGGTGGCTGCCGATATTTATCGGGGCACCTGAAGCACATAACATCAACCTTCTGCTGCAGGGGCTGAAGCTGGTGCGGCCCTGGACCTATGACCTGTTCCACAACCTGCTTGATGCCGCCGGGGCTCAGGTTAAGAACATCACCGTGACCGATCTCCGCGACAACACATTCTACGCCGAGGTGTTGATCAGCCTGGGGAGCAAGGAGATGCGCGGCGTGGATGCCCGTCCTTCCGATGCCATTGCACTGGCCATCAAGACCAAAGCCCCAATCTACGTTAACAACCACGTGATGGATGAAGCCGGGATGATCGGGGAGGTTGTTCCCGGTCAGCCGGATGTTGGCGAGCGGCTGCAGGATCTGAGACGGCAGCTGCAGGAGGCGGTCGATCAGGAGGCCTACGAGGAGGCGGCCAAGATCCGCGACCAGATCAGAGCCCTTGAGGGACAGGAGCGATCCAGTGTTTAGTTGCGGAAATACGCGTATCGTAAAAGTCCGTAGTTGGACTTGTCTCAAGCACGACAGTCGGGGTTGAGGACAACCTCGACTACAGGTTATCGAATACGTTTATTTTGGCAACTAACTAGCTAAACCGACGTCCGATGAGACTGACCTTGAGCCGGGGTTCCCGGCTGCGGCAGAACCGACAGCGCGGGAGGTGGGCGGCAACCCGCTCAAGCCTCCCATTTTTATAGCCGAATTACCTGCGCAATGAATACGAATAATAGAGAGACAGCTTAATGGGAGAAGAGAGGTTCGATAAGGATGACTTCCTCTTCAGACGCCTGATACTCACCTTTCAGACCGCGGCCATACAGCAGATGGGCAAGCTGGCTGATCCCGTTACCGGCAGTCCAGTGCGCGATCTTGAACAGGCGGCGCTCTCAATCGACACTCTGGATATGCTCCGCAAGAAGTGCGACGGTAATCTGACCCCGGAGGAGAGCCGTCTGCTCGATCACGTCGTTTCTGAATTGAAGTTGAACTACGTTGATG
>MWJR01000076.1 GCA_002127415.1 Calditrichaeota bacterium AABM5.125.24 | reverse complement strand
AACCTGTCCAGCGAGCTGGACAGGCCACCCAGTCGACATTAATCATAATACAAGATTAAATTGCACCCCTTAATAACTATTCAACGGAAGAAACTTTTTACGCAAAATCCTGATAAACATACATTCAAAATAGAGATTCGATATGAAAATTAAAGAGACCACCGACGCCGTCGAGATCCTTCAGCGTCACATTTCACAAGATCCAGAGTTGGTTACTCTTGTTGAAGAGGAACGTCAGCGACTTAATCTGGCTGATAAGGTTCGCAGCGCTCGTCAGGCATCTGGACTATCACAACAGGAGCTTGCACAAATGATAGGAAGCACCCAGTCGACAATTGCTGGGCTCGAAAGCGGTGACTATGAGCGTTTATCAATCAGCACTTTACTAAAGGTGTCACTGTCTCTTAATTGCCACCTTAGGTTTGAGCTGGAAGCCGTGGATGATTAGTAAGTTAAACGGATCAGAATTTCCATTGTGAGTTTCAAAGTAATTTGATTTCTTTTATGAATAACATGGCTATACCGTGACCAAGAGCAGCAACTCAAGAAAAATGGTGACTGAGCCCGCCCTTACTCGTTCTGGTAACTCTCTGTGGCAGCGGGTAAAATCCTACCGGCTTGAGCGTCGCCGACGACGCGAAGAGCGCCGACGCAGGAAGGGTCCGGTCCGCGAGTGGATCGAGCTCATCGTCAGCATCATCATAATAGTGTTCTTTATAAGGCTGACGCTGGTGGAGGCGTTTCGCATCCCGACCGGCAGTATGGAGGATACCATGCTGATCGGCGATTTCCTGCTCGTCAACAAGTTCGTCTACGGGATACGTTCACCGGATTGGATCGGCGTTCCGTTTACTCGGATAGGCTTCTTCGTCCCCTTCTTTCGCATACCCGGAGTCAGGGAGCCCCGATCAGGGGATATTGTAGTCTTTCGCTACCCGCTCGACCCGAAGTTGTCATATATCAAGCGGTGCGTCGCTGCAGAGGGGCAGACGGTTGAAATACGAGAGAAGAAGCTCTACGTGGATGGGGTGTTGTTTCCAAACCCGCCTGGATCCAAGTTCACCAGCGAGATCCTCTATCCACGTGACTACGTTGAAAGGAGCATCGTCCCGCGCAATATGGTGATGCGCAACCGCGACAATTACGGCCCGGTCACCGTGCCTCCCGGCTGCCTGTTCGTGATGGGGGATAACCGCGACAACTCAGCCGACAGCCGATACTGGGGCTTCCTCTCCCGGAACCTGGTCATCGGCAAGGCGTTGATCATATACTTTTCATGGAACAGCCGAAAACCGCTGTATCGAATGAACCGGAAGATCCGCTGGGAGCGGATCGGCAATCTGATCCGGTAGCAAGCTGTCTGAATGGAAGCCGATACCTTCAGGGTTGCAAATTCGGGGTCTCGAACTTAAATTGAGGTTTGCCTTACAGGAAGGTTCGCCCTCGTGAACCGGAAGACTGACATAGCTGCTGTATCGGGTGAGGTCAAAAGGCTGCGAGCCGAGATCAGACGCCACGACTACCTCTACTATGTGCTTGCCGCCCCGGAGATGAGCGACCGGGAATACGACCGGTTGATGCAGCGCCTGGAGGAGCTCGAAGCCGCCTGGCCCGAGCTGGTCACCTCCGATTCACCTACACGGAGGGTCGGCGGGGAGCCGCTCGGAGGTTTCACACAAGTCAGGCACGACGAGCCGATGCTCTCTCTAACTAACTGCTACAGCACCGAAGAGCTGCGCGATTTCGACCGACGGGTCCGGGAGCTATACGACGGGCTGCCGGAATATGTGTGTGAGCTCAAGATCGACGGTGTGGCGGTTAAGTTGACATACCGGGGCAGGGGCTTTGTCCGGGGCGCCACCCGCGGTGACGGTGTGACCGGCGACGACATCACCGCTAACCTTCGCACCATCCGGTCGATACCGCTGTCGGTCCCGGATAGTTTTACAGCCGACTTCGAGGTGCGAGGAGAGGTATATTTCCCGAGGGCCGAGTTTGAGCGGATGAACCGCGAGCGGGCGGCTAAAGGGCTCAAAACCTTTATGAACCCACGCAACGGCGCAGCCGGAACGTTGAAGCTGCTCGACCCGAAGGAGGTGGCAAGGCGGCCGCTCAGGTTCTTTGCATATGCCTTAACCGGGCTTGAGAGCCCCCCCCTTAATCCCCCCCCGGAAACCGGGGGTGGAATTAAAGGGGGGGGCAAAAAGCCGTCGGTATCCACCCAGTCGGATGCCCTCGAGCTGCTGGAGCATGGTCGTTTCCCCACCGAGTCCCACTGGGAGCTCTGCCGCAGTCCGGATGAAGTCGAGGCATTCTGGAAGCGCTGGAACGGTCAGCGGCACCATCTTCCTTATGACGCCGACGGGGTGGTGGTCAAGCTGAACGACCTCGCCGGACACAAGCGCCTGGGCGCCACCGCCAGGAGTCCGCGCTGGGCCATCGCCTTCAAGTTCGCGGTGGAGGGGGTCGTCACCAGGTTAAACGATGTTACCTGGCAGGTCGGGCGCACCGGAGCCCTGACCCCGGTCGCCGAGCTCGAACCGGTGCTGCTGATGGGAACCACGGTCAAGCGGGCCACCCTTCACAACGAGGATGAGATAGAACGGCTCGACGTCCGGGTCGGGGACCGGGTTGAGGTTGAGAAGGGGGGCGAAGTTATCCCGAAGGTGGTCAGGGCCCTGCTTGACCGACGGTCACCCGATGTTCATCCGGTTCATGCCCCGGAGCTCTGCCCGGAGTGCGGCACTCCCCTAGTTCGAGATACTGAGGAGGTGGCGATCCGCTGTCCGAATTGGGATTGTCCGGCTCAGGTGCGGGGGCGGATCATCCACTTCGCCTCGCGCGGGGGGATGGACATCGAGGGGCTCGGCAGCAAGACGGTGGATGCGATTATAAATGCGGGGCTGGTCAAGGATGCCGGTGACCTCTACAGCCTGACCGCCGAGCAGATCGAGGAACTGCCCCGTCATGCTGAAATCTCAGCCGATAACCTGCTGCGGGGGCTTGAGGTCTCGAAGAGGCGTCCATTTGACAGGCTGCTGTTTGCGCTCGGAATACGGCACGTCGGCAGCGGAGTGGCGCGCGTCATCGCCGCCAAATACGGCGATTTTGACAGCCTGAGCCGTGCCGGGGAGGAGGAGCTGGAGCAGATCGATGAGGTTGGTCCTGTC
>MWJR01000276.1 GCA_002127415.1 Calditrichaeota bacterium AABM5.125.24 | reverse complement strand
ACCCGCTGCTGTTCAAGCCGCTCTCCTTTGGCGCCAACCTGGCCAATATGGGCCCGAAGATGGCCTATATCGACCAGGCGCAAGCCGACCCGATCCCAACCAACCTCAAGTTCGGTCTGGCCTGGAAACCGATCGATGACGGCTATAATGAAATCACCCTCACGGCCGATATGAACAAGCTCCTGGTTCGCAAACATCCCGACGCCAAGACCGACCCGTTCTACATCGCCCTGTTCACCGCCTGGACGGACCAACCGGTCTTCATCGATATGATATACAATATGGGGGTCGAATACTGGTACAGCGATATGGTGGCGTTCCGCTTCGGATACTGGCACGACCAGCTTGGCGACCTCAAGCCTATGACCTTCGGGGCTTCGTTCAAGATCACCGGCTGGCGGTTCGACCTGTCCCGCATCTTCGGCAAGGGAAGCAACACCCAGGAAAACACGACCCGGGTGACTGTGAACGTCACTCTGTGAGGTATCAGCCATCAATCGGATCAGCCTCAACCTTACCGGCTTAGCTGTCGCCGGGATCCTCGGAGCCATTCTGACCCTAACCTGCCAGTGTGAAGGGTTCGCTGGAGAGCTGCGTTCTGGACCTGCCTTCACAGCTCCAGCCTTACGTCCAATGCGCCTGCCAGAGAACCGGCCGCATCGCACCTCACTCTTTCGAGACAGCCCTGTCAATATCCTCGCCCTGCGGGTCGAGTTTTTCCCTGACACCCTCCCCACTACCACCGGTAACGGGAGCTTCGACTCCACCCACAGCGACACCATCTACTTCGACCCGCCGCCCCACGACTCGACCTACTTCGCCGACCATCTGGAGTTCCTCCGTTTCTATTGGCGGGAGATGTCCGGTGGTGCGGTCGATCTGACCTGGGATATCTATCCGGCGGGCGATACGGCTGCTTACCACCTCTCCAGGCAGATGTGGCAATACAACTGGAACTTCACTGAAGAGCAGCTCGACCGGGGGCTGGCGGAGCTGTTCCGCGATGCGGTGCTGGCCGCGGACGACAACCCGACCGTCAGGTGGCAGGACTATGACCTGGTGATAATCTTCCACGCGGGAGCCGGGGCCGAGTTCGACCTCGGTTTCACCGCCACGCCTCACGACATCCCCTCAGCCTGGATGGTCGAGGCAGACTTCCTCCGGCACCTGGGACTGATCGGCGGCATCCCGGTGGACGGCGGTGAGCATCACATTACCGGTGGTCTTATCCTGCCCGAGACCGAGTCCCACGACGGGGTGCAGATCTCGATGGCCGGTGTGGTTGTGTCCCTGTTCGGGCACTGGTTGGGTCTGCCGGCTCTGTATGACCGCGACTACGGGGATGCGGTGGTGGGCAAATGGAGCCTGATGGACCGGGGCTTCGGCAACTTCTACGGAGCCATCCCCGGACAGCTCGATGCCTGGTCGCGAAGCTATATGGGCTGGCTGGAGCCGGTCGAGATCACCCCTGGGGACTGGACCATCGCCGCACGGGGGTTTACAACGCCGGAAGCGCCTGAGTCATACAAAATCATGATAACCGACAGGGAATACTTCCTGCTCGAATGCCGCCACCGCGACCCTGAGAGGGACGCGGAAGCGGTGGGCTTCGACCGGGAGGGACGGCGGATGGTCTTCAGGGAGGACTACACCGTTGAATACGATGACGGCTTCAGGGTTCCGGTGCGGATCGACAACCTGGACTTCGACTCACCGGGTTCCGGCATCCTGATCTGGCACGTGGACGAATCACTGCTCCACATCATCGATGAAGGCCGGTTCAACAGCGTGGACGACCTGCGGGGACTCGACCTCGAAGAGGCCGACGGCGCGCAGGACATCGGACAGAACTACCCCTTCCTGACCCCCGGCTACGGCACCGATTATGGGATATTCGAGGATGCCTGGTTCGAGGACAATTCCGCCCATAAGAGCGCCAATGGCGGACGCCCGGTCAGCTTCAGTGACAATTCATTTCCCAACAGCCGCGCCAATTCCGGAGCCTTCACGCATATCACCATCGACAACTTCTCGCGGCGGGACACGGTGATGACCTTCAAATATCAACGCAGCGGAACACACTTCAACGAACCCATTCAACACAATCTCGGTTCATCCCTCATCGCGGTCGGCAACTTCGATGACAATACGAATGATCAGGAGTTCGCGCTCCTTGGAATGTCCAGTCTCAACATTTATAACGGTAACGGAGATACGTTATGCAGGATAACACTCGACAGTTCCTTCAACCTTGAATATGAACTAGACCCGTTGTTAAAGGACTTGAATGGCGATGGTCGCGATGAGATTGTATGGACGACATTCGGACAATCGGGGCTGAGATATCTACACCTTCTGGAATCATACCCGGTCGGACACTTCCACCATTCGATAAAAGACTCATTCCAAACCTGTCGTCAATACAGAGATGATCGTCACTTCACCGCTTTCGGAGGTTCGGGTTTTCAATCAATCCTGTGCCTGGTTTACAATTGTGGATCTGAAACCGGAGGCGATACAATCAAAATAAGAACATACAATTCAACACTTGATAGGACCAACGAATCGGAAATTGTGGAGTCAGACGAACCGCTGTCGCTTCATCGATTCGGAAGCGCCGTTTCGGATACATTCCTGATTGTCACTTATGCTGGAGCTATTTTTTCCTGGCATGGCTCAGAATTGACACCTATCGGAAGAGTCGATTTTGAGGATTATCGTCCTACCATACCTATGTGCACACCTGTTCTGGTTGACATCGATAGATCAGGACAACAAGACATTATTTTCTTTTTCCGAACCGGCATTTTCTCGCAAACAGGTATGATGATGATAGTCTGCGATCCCCGGCAAAACGGTGTTTCTATTATTAAGGAAATAGAAATTATCTATGGGTTCTGGCTTCAACATATGCCTCCCATTCCACTCGATGTTGATAATGACGGACAATACGAACTGTTTGGTTATGGCGGCCCGGATATGATAGCCCTGGAAGAGAACGGGGTTTTAGTCGATCAATTTCCCTGGCCAGACATTCACATTCCATGGGAAGCGCTAAATCCGGTATTAAGTGTGGCTATTTTTGACGATGATAAACAAATCGCCTATATTTACACAAGTGAGTTTTATACACGATTAGACCAGAGGGGATCATATCCATATAAGACCCTTTCCCACAGGATAGAAGCGAAAACAGATGGCG
>MWJR01000285.1 GCA_002127415.1 Calditrichaeota bacterium AABM5.125.24 | reverse complement strand
CTTCCAACGCCTTTGAGCGGGAAGTTGCCATCCTGCCCCTGTCCGGATTGGGACTGGTCCTTCACCCACCCGAGATAGCCCAACCGATCGACGACATCGAACTGGCCGAGGATTTCGAACGATACCGGATTGCCGATCTTGATGAAGTGTTCTCGGATCCGAATGGCGACGACCTGATCTTCTCCGCCGAGAGTGGCGACGAGAACCTGGTCCAAGAGATTGATGAGGAGAACTGTCTCTGGCTGTCGACCTCACCAAACTGGTTCGGTGAGGTGGAGGTGACGGTGGTTGCCGACGATCAAACCGGTATTGTAGGGGCGAAGTTTAACTTCGCCCCTACTGCCCGGCAGCTCCGCTATAACCTGCCGAGGCGGAACATTCGTCACATCCTGGGTTCAGACAATCAACCTGCGCGAGATCTGACCGCGGATCTTACGTTTCTGGTTACAGTGATCCCTGTAAACGATGCGCCTGAGCTCCTGGTTCCGATCGGTGACAAAGAGTTTGACGAGGATTCTGGACCGTGGGAATTTGCGGATCTCGACACGGTATTTGTCGATGTGGATGGCGACGAACTGGAATACTCGGTGGAATTGCCTGAGATGTTGGACTGGGATTTAGACGAAGAGAATCTCCTCTCCATCAGCGCCGCCGATAACCTCAATGGAGATGAGATTCTGATAAGGGTTATCGCGGATGATGGGTTGGGCGAGATGGCTCAAGTGCGCCCCCGAATGTGGCGAAGGACCTCGTCTCTTGCAGGTGCTTTGGGTCCGATGCGCAGTATCCGCAGAGTCAACAGAGAACCCAACTGCCCGCGACGTGATGATACTGCGTTCGACCTCGTCCTGCTCCGGATCACACCGGTCAACGATGCCCCTTTCTGGGTTGACCCGCCGGAAGATGTTGAAATCCTGGAGGGTGAGGAGGTGGAATTCACCCTCACCGCGGGCGATGTCGATCTTGAATATGAAGGCGATGAGCTCGAGCTGATATTGCTGAATGACGCGGGCACTTCAGGTCGGGGAGCCGGATTTAACGACAACGGCGATGGCACCTGTCTCTACACCTGGCAGACAGGATTCGATGATGAGGGCATATATGATCTGGTTTTCGCGGTTTCAGATGGGGATGTGGCCGCCCGTTTAGAGGTGACGCTGATTGTCAGACATTCCAACCAGCCTCCGGAGTTGATACGACCGATTGAGGACACCGAGGTGGAAGAGGACTGCGGAGCATTCGAAGTCGCTGATTTAAGTCTGGTCTTCACAGATCCGGACGGGGACGATCTGGAATTTGGAGCCGGCGCCCCGGACGGCTTGGCCGTTCAGATCATGGACGGCATCCTGACCATTGAACCCGACAGGAACTGGTATGGCAGCGCTTCAGTTTCCATCACCGCCAGTGACGGTCTGGATTCAGAAATCGACAGCTTTACGGTTCTCGTCAATGCGGTGAATGACGCGCCGGAGATTGTTCAGCATATTGAAGATGTTGAGATCGATGAGGATCCCGATCGAGTCGATGTCGCGGACCTCGATGAGGTTTTTAGCGACCCGGAAGGCGATTCGCTGAGCTTCGAGATAGCGGAGGCGCCACCCCAACTGAACATGGGAATTGATATAGAATGGAACTTCCTCTTCTTTGATCCACAGCCGAACTTTAACATACCGGAGGGCGCGGGAATTACCTTGTGCGCGATAGAGCATCCGGCCGGATTGGCCACCGATCTAACGTTCCAAGTGGTGATTAATCCAGTTGACGATCCACCGAGCGCTTTTAACCTGCTATGGCCTGAAGACGGATTTGAAGTTGAGCGCGAGGATTACCTGGTTACCTTTGTCTGGGAGGAAGCTGTTGAGGTTGACGGTGAGGATGTCACATACAGGCTTTTTTCCCACGTCACTTACGAGGGGCTGGACACCACTGTCAGCCGCGGTGACATCGACACCATAAGGTTCAGCGGGAGACTCGATTCACTCCTGTTCGACCTCGGTTTCGAGGAGACGGGTGAGGATATCAGGGTTGATGCCATCTGGTGGGTGGAGGCGAGTGATGGGCTCACCTCCAGGGAATCCGACGAGAGATGGAGAATTACTATCCCGGTCCCAAACTCCATACCGGGGGACAGTCCTGACCTGCCGATCGAGTTCAGACTTACTCAGAACTATCCTAATCCCTTTAACTCTTCCACCAGTTTGAGGTTCGCCTTGCCAAGACCGTCGAATGTCAGGCTGTCAGTCTGGGATTTATCGGGGCGACTATTGGATGTAATAATCGCAACCCGACTGCCCGCCGGATGGCATTCAGCGATCTGGACAACTCGAAATCTGCCCACCGGAGTTTATATATTTACCCTGGACGCTGAGGGTCGAATCTTCGTCACCAAGGGTGTGTCCGTTCGCTGAGAGGTCGCAGGAAAAACGCCTGAGCTCTCTGTTCCTACGGTTTTAACCATCGCTGGAAAGAGCGCGTGGTAGATGTGTCCTGTGTGGAAGGAGCGTTGAAGAGCACGGGATAGTTTTATGCGTCGATCACATAGTCCCCATATCAAGCGGTGGTTCAGACGGCTACATAACCTTCGAGCTTTATGTGCCCGATGCAATCAGGGGAAGGGTAAAAGTATTCCTGAGGTGTAGATGGTGATGTCGGTGAGGCTTTCCAGATACCCCCACCCTTCCATATCATTCCTCATCCCTCATCCTTCATCCTTCATCCTTCATTTACTTGCTGGTGGTCTTCCACCCGGGTCGTGGGTTGAGCCTTATACGCCAGGTGGATTATTGGCAGGCCGGGGGGTGGTTGGTTCGGACGGAATGTGCGGACTGACGAGAGACTTGATGCGAATGCTGTCGACGATCTCGATGCCCGATCCTTAGGTGGCGACTATTATATAATCGCCGGACACGCCAATAGAAGCTGCCGATTCCCAATAATCGCAAAGGGAGGCTAACTGACGAAGTATTGACCGTGCGGCAGATCGGCAAATAGAAGCGTAACAACCAGCGGGTTAACTATCCGCAAGCGGTGTATGGTTTTCCCCTTCGCAAGCAGAATGATAAAGATACCTTGGCTCACATCCAGTTTTCCATATGGCGTTATCCATAAGAAATTTCAGATAAATGGATTTCATTCTGCTGCAGCGTGCCATCGCTGGAAATGCACGACCGAACAGCGCGGACTTTCTGTCAATCCCCCTTTTCATTCC
>MWJR01000283.1 GCA_002127415.1 Calditrichaeota bacterium AABM5.125.24 | reverse complement strand
GGCATTTTATAGTTGACATTGATCCGGCAGCTGCCGGACTGTCATTCCGACGCAGAGCCTGCCCCGGACTTGATCCGGGGTCGGAATCCAGACAAGCCCGAATTCGTCTGGATACCGGCCTTCGCCGGTCCGACAAGTGTCTACAATAAAGTGCCCTGATTAGTAATGGTAGGGGCGCGATTCATCGCGCCCGTTGATAATTCATCCTGCTATCGCGAGTGAGATTAAAGAGTGTCAGGGAGTGATCACAAAGAATGACAGATGAAACCCGGGTAGCGAGCTACCCGGGCCACCCAAAGCCTAAAGTCCATAGCCTAAAGCCCGGGCCACACAGAGCCCAAAGCCTAGAGCCCAAAGCCCAAAGCCCAATAAATGACCATACAGGAGATTACAGCTCACCTGAATAAAGCTCTTCCGGGTATAGAACTCAGTCTCGATGAGACACAGCCTGAACCGTTGATCCGTGTGCCGCGGGAACGGTTGGCAGAGGCTGCCGGGAGGCTGCGCGACGACCATGAGCTGACCTTCGACTGCCTGATGTGCCTGTCCGGTCTCGAGCGTCCTGAAGAGTTGCACGCGGTCTATCACCTGTATTCGATGCAGCACAAACATAAGTGCGCCTTACGTTGTGTGGTTCCGATGGAGGACCCGGTCATTCCCACGGTCAGTAACATCTGGCCGACGGCAGAGTGGCATGAGCGTGAGGCGTTTGATCTGCTCGGTATCCGCTTCGACGGTCACCGGGACCTGCGCCGCATCCTCTGCCCGGAAGACTGGGAGGGACATCCACTGCGCAAGGACTACCAACCACCTGCTTTCTATCACGATATACCGGTTACGGTAAATCTGCCTGAGACACCTGAAAGGGAGGTGGGGAAGTGAACCAAACCCGCGAGCTGAATCTCCCGATCGGTATGACGCCGGAGAGGTGGGAGCAGATCCTGGACGAGGTGGAGGATGTCCACGGCGAGCGGATGGTTCTGCAGATGGGGCCCCAACATCCCGCCACTCACGGCGTCCTGCGGCTGGAGCTTGAGACCGACGGGGAGATGATCGTCGGGGCCACCCCGCAGATCGGCTACCTGCATCGCTGTTTCGAGAAGGTGTCCGAGAATATGACCTGGCCGCAGGTGGTTCCCTATACCGACCGGCTGGACTACATCTCCAGTATGAACTGCAACCTCGGTTATGCGCTTGCCTGTGAGAAGCTGTTCGGGATAGAGGTTTCCGAGCGGGTGCAGACCATCCGGGTTCTTGTATGTGAGCTGAACCGGATCGCCAACCATGCGGTGGCCCTCGGCACCTACGGCCTCGACATCGGTGCCTGGACACCGTTCCTGCTGCTGTTCCAGGAGCGGGAGCATATCCTCGATATGTTCGATGAGCTGTGCGGGGGGCGGCTGCTTTACAACTACATATGGATCGGCGGTCTATCCCACGATATCCCCGACGGCTGGACGGACAAGGTCCGTGAGTTTATCGTGTATATGCAGCCGAAGATCCCGGAGCTGAATCAGCTTCTCTCCTTCAACAAGATCTTCATCGAACGACTGGCCGGGGTGGCTGTGATCCCGGATGACGTTGCAATACAGTTTGGCATCACCGGCCCGAACCTGCGCGGCGCCGGGGTCAAGTGGGACCTGCGCAAGAACGACCCCTACTGCGGCTACGAGGCCTACGACTTCGAGGTCCCGGTCGGCACCGGTGAGAAGGGGATATTGGGGGACTGCCTGGATCGGTATATGGTGCGGGTGTGGGAGATGGAGCAGTCGCTGAAGATTGTCGAGCAGGCCCTGGACCGTCTGGACAGGATGCCCCGCAATGATGTAAAGGCGGCCATACCGAAGAGCTTCGGCAAGGTTCCGGCCGGGGAGCTCTATTTCCGCACAGAGTCGCCCAAGGGGGAGCTCGGCTTCTACATCGTCTCCGACGGTAAGGGGAAGCCGTATCGCGTCAAGTGCCGTGCTCCGTCGTTCTCGCACCTGTCGGTCGTCTCCAGTGTGGCGCCGGGGCTGCTGATAGCCGATGTGGTGGCGTTGATTGGGTCACTCGATATTGTCCTCGGGGAGGTTGACCGGTGAACGTCCTGGAGCTTCTGATAGCGGTCGCCTTTATGGTGGGGGTGATCGGGTTTGTGTCGCTGTTCGCGCTGTTCGCTATATGGATGGAGCGAAAGGTGTCGGCGCATATGCAGGACCGCCTGGGGCCGATGGAGACCGGTGGCTGGCACGGCTGGTCGCAGACAATCGCCGACACGGTCAAGCTGCTGCTCAAGGAGGATATCATCCCGACCGCAGTGGATCAGCCGCTGTTCAGGATGGCCCCATACATCGTCTTCACCGGGGCCCTGGCTTCATTCGCGGTGATACCGTTTGCCGCCAACCTGATCGGCGCTGACCTCAACATCGGGGTCTATTACCTGGTCGCCGTCTCGTCGCTGGTGGTGATTGGTATCCTGATGGCCGGCTGGGCATCGAACAACAAGTGGGCACTCTACGGCGCTATGCGGTCAGCCGCGCAGATGGTCAGCTATGAGATACCGGTCGTGCTATCGCTCCTGGTGCCGGTACTGCTGGCACAGAGCCTCTCTATGCAGAAGTTGGTCGAGATACAGGCAGGGGGCTTCTGGCACTGGACGGTGTTTTCTCATCTGCCGTTCGCCCTGGTGGCGTTCGTCATATACTTCTGGGCCTCTCTGGCTGAGGTGAACCGCACGCCCTTTGACATACCCGAGGCTGAGTCAGAACTGGTGGCAGGTTACCACGTCGAATATTCCGGGATGCGGTTTGCGATGTTCTTCCTGGCTGAATACGCCAATATGTTCGTGGTGGCGGCGGTGGCGGCGACGGTATTCCTCGGCGGCTGGCACGCTCCGCTGCCGTTCCTGGAATTGTCAACCGAAGTCAGTTGGATCGGGAGTGCCGTGGTTGGAACGGCCTGGTTCGTGGTTAAGGCGACCTTTCTGGTGTTTGTCCAGATGTGGCTCCGCTGGACGCTGCCGCGGCTCCGCGTCGATCAGCTTATGCGTATCTGCTGGAAGGTCTTCCTGCCGTTCTCGTTTGCAAATGTGTTGTTGGTGTCACTGTGGCTGGCGGTGAAGGGATAATACAATTGCGGAATGCGGAATGCGGAATGCGGAATGTGGATTGCGGAATGCGGATTGCGGATTGCGGATTGCGGAATGCGGAATGCGGAATGCGGAATGCGGAATGCGGAATGCGGAATATAAGAT
>MWJR01000357.1 GCA_002127415.1 Calditrichaeota bacterium AABM5.125.24 | reverse complement strand
GGTAGGCCCGACACTCCCCAGCCTTCGCTGGGGCAGGCCCTGTCGGGCAAATGCGCGGCAAGAGTGCCGCACCTACCTTTCAGCTTGACTTCCTGTAGCAGTTTTCAGTAATCAGCAATCGACAATCATCCTCACTCCTTCTTCCCCCGATAGCTCTTTTTCACCAGCCTATCGAGGTATCCATTCGGGTTCTCAAGAACATTCCTGGTGACGGTGAACTTCCGCCTGCCGACGAGCTTCAGCCCGTATTCAAAGTCCTTAAGTGTCTCGCGGAGCAGCCCGGAAACCGTGATCCCCCTTTCAGCCGCCATCGCGGTGGCTGTGTCCCGCGCGCCGGGGGAAAACTCCAGCCTAATGCCGGTCTGCTTGGTGAACCTGGCCGCAAAGTTGTCGAAGGCGTAACGGCCGACGATCTCATTCATGGCTGCATCCGGGTCACCACACAGTTCACCGGTGACGTGCAGCCTGTCGACCCCTGCCGAGGCCAGCGACCGCTCAAACGGCAGCAGCAGCTTCTCGAACACGCTCACCAGCCCCCGGGCTCCGGTGCCCAGGGCGTGCGCATTATGCGCGATATGGCGCAGCGCGTCGTCGTCGAAGGTCAGCTCAATCCCGTAAGCGGCAAAGTCCCGCTTCTTCCCCTGGATTACCGCGCTGTTTGGATTTTTCAGGATTTCAAACAACCCCTCC
This sequence comes from Calditrichaeota bacterium AABM5.125.24, assembly GCA_002127415.1. Taxonomy (GTDB): domain Bacteria; phylum Electryoneota; class AABM5-125-24; order Hatepunaeales; family Hatepunaeaceae; genus AABM5-125-24. Next base: position 2,593 of record MWJR01000357.1, on the reverse strand, counting down.
TCGGTCAATTCGTCCAGAGAGGTTACCACCGGAATCCGTCCCACGAACTCCGACTCGAACCCGTAGTCCATCAGGTCCTGCGAGTGCAGGTTCTCGAGCAGATACTCGACATCTTCGGCCGAGGACATCGCCTCACCGGTGAATCCCATCCCCCCTCTCTTCAACCGTCGGGCGATGATCTCGTGCAGATCGAGAAAGGCGCCCGACATCACGAACAGGATGTTGCGGGTGTTGACCTTCTTGCGGACGGCGTGGCCGGTGCGCTGGGTCTCGATTACGGCTTCCATCTGGCTGGCGAGGTCGTGGGGAACCTTCATATCGACTTCGGTCTCCTCCATCAGCTTCAGCAGGTTCCGCTGCACCCCGCTGCGCGACACGTCCGGTCCCCACCAGCTGGCGCTGGATGCGATCTTGTCGATTTCATCGATATAGACGATCCCGTATTCAGCCAGTTTGATGTTCTCCCCGACCTGATGAACCAGCTCCCGCACCAGGTCCTCGACATCGCCGCCGACGTAGCCGGTCTCGGAGAACTTGGTCGCGTCCCCCTTGACAAACGGCACGTTCAGCTTGTGGGCGATCAATCGGACCAGATAGGTCTTACCGACGCCGGTTGGGCCGATGAGGAGCATATTCGCCTTCACGTTGCCCACGATGAGTGGCAGGTCCGGGTTCTCACGCTCCAGCCGCATCCGGTGGAAGTGGGTGCAGATCTTGGTGGCTACCACATCAATCGCACGGTCCTGACCGACAATGTAGCTCCTCAGATAGCTTATCAGCTCCTCCGGTGGGATGTCGAAGCGGATGTCCTCGACGGTCGGCTCGCCCGATTTACCATCCGGCGGCGCCCCGAGCTCATCCGCATCCGGCATCATCTGCTCCTGCAGTATCTCCCGCACCCGCTTGTCGTAACGAAATGTGCCTCTATCTTCGCTCATTCTCCATTCCCGGTTGATCGTTGTTAAATGCTACCTTTCCCTCTCTTCCATCTGTCGCAGCATCTCACTGGCTTCACGCAGCCGCCGCCGCTCCCACGGGGTGAGATTCTCGATGCCGACCTCGTTTATCTTATCGAGCAGATCATCCACCTCACGCCGCAGTTGCTCCTCGGACTCAGTGCGCCTTCGTTGCTGCTGCTGCTCCCGCTCCCGCTGCAAGCTCCTCAGCTTCCGCGCACCCCAGCGCAGCATCGTGTCCCGCCGCAGATAGACGACACCGATGACCATTCCGCCCAAGTGAACCAGATGAGCTACCGCACTGGTGCCCGGCCTCAGCGAACCCATAAACGCCAGCACCGCGAAGATCAACACCAGATACTTGGCCCTGATCGGAAACAGCAGGTAGATGTAGATCATCGAATTCGGAAACAGCAGTCCGTAGGCAGCCAGCAGCCCGTATATGGCACCGGAGGCACCGATTATCACCGAGGGCATCCCCGGGGTCAGGATGCAGTTGGACAAACCGGCGCCGACGCCGGTCAGGAAGTAGTAGCGCAGGAATTGACGCGTTCCCCATAATGACTCGAGCGCCCCGCCGAAAATCCAGAGTGCCAGCATATTGAACAGCAGGTGGGTAAATCCACCGTGCATGAACAGATAGGTCACCGGCTGCCACAAAGCGCCCTTACTCCAGAAGATCGCCGGGGTCAGCCCGAGCATATGGACGGTTCGCCAACCGAGCAATCCCTGGAACAGGAAGATGACCCCGTTGGCAATCAGCAGCCCCTTCACGCCCGGAGTCAGCATCCCGCTGAACCCGGGTCCCCGCGTGTAATATCGACCGTTCATCACCCTGCTGATTCAAGGTTTAACTTAATTACTATAATAATATAAGCTCATAATATACATCATAAAAACAACTAAGCCCCCACCATCGGGGGGCTTCATGTAAATTTTACTCGGTCACGCAAGCTAAACAGGCCGTCCGAGAATTCTGTCATTGCGAGGCACGAAGTGCCGAAGCAATCTTTAACCTCTTCATAATACGTAAAATTGCTTCGCTTCGCTCGCAATGACAATACACCTTCTCACCATTTTCGGACAGGCTATAAAGCCGGCATGCGCCTCACATCATACACAGCAGCAGCTCCCGCACCACAGATGCCGCCACCACCGACGACACGCCGGTCGGATCATACTGCGGCGCCAGCTCCATCACGTCAAACCCCACCAGGTTATGCCACGACAGACCACGCACCAACTGGATAAACTCGCGATACGTCAACCCGTAAGGCTCAGGATTCCCCACACCCGGCACCAGCGAAGGATCGAATACGTCCAGGTCAAGCGTCACATACAGCGGCGCATCAGAAGGGAGCGAACGAACCAGCCCCTCAACGTCCCGCATCCCACCCTCGAAACCGAGCGGAAGCTCCAGCCCCGAACCAACCAGCTCCTCACGAGTCCCCGAACGAACACCCAGACGGAACAACCGCTCGGCGGGGAGATAATCCAGCACCCGACGCATCACCGTCGCATGGCAGAGCCGCTCGCCAAGATACTCGTCACGAAAATCGGCGTGGGCATCGAGCTGCAGCAACGCCAGATCAGGATAATGATCCGCCAGGGCCCGCAGAACACCCAGACTCACTGTG
>MWJR01000007.1 GCA_002127415.1 Calditrichaeota bacterium AABM5.125.24 | reverse complement strand
GGTCGGTACCTGCACCGGTGGTCGGCAGGTCGACCGGCACCAGCGGCCCATACGACAGTTGACACATAATGTCGTCATACTGGGACGCCGTGCGCTTGTCCAGGGTTACTATCAGCGGGGTGCCGAGATTCCCGGCTCGTGTACTGGCATCACCGGCATCGAAATCGGTGTGTATCCGACCCTGCCAGTATTCAACATACGACCGTGCCATCGAGATCGCCTTGCGATACCGCATCTGGAAATCGATCTGCTCATAGCCGTAATACAGCGCCTGAAACGTCCCCACCGCAGCGATGCCGACGATCAGGAGCCCGACGATAAGCTGCACAAAATCAATGCCGCCTTCGTCTCTACGCCACTTTTTTGTCAGACTGTTCATCTTCTGCCTCCTGATAACCATTAAATCTGAACCAAATAAATCGTTTCTGCCCCTAAACTGATGAAAAGCGGCAGATCAAGCTCGCCTCAACCGAATCCGAATGCCTCTCCTCCTGCTCACAAGTGGGCTATACTATGGGATATGACGGCGGTTTGGAAATCTGTTACTGGTTGAGGTCGATCTCAAACAGCTTCGGGTTCTCCGCCACCAGGGCGGCGGTCTCCCGATCGATCTGACCTTTGTGAAGGAGTCGCTGGAGGTCCTGGTCCAGCGACTGCATCCCCGATTTTCCGCCGGACTGAATCACGGAGGGGATCTGATAGATCTTGTCCTCACGGATCAGGTTGCGGACGGCCACGTTGGCCACCATCACCTCGCAGCCCACCACGCGCCCTTCGCCGCCTTTCTTGGGCAGCAGCTTCTGAGCGATAACGGCCTCCAGCGATTCGGCCAGCATCGACCGCACCTGCTGCTTCTGGGACGCCGGGAAGATATCGATGATCCTGTCGATGGTCTTGGCGGCCGACGAGGTGTGAAGGGTGGCGAAAACCAGATGACCGGTCTCGGCTGCCGTCAGGGCCAGCGAGATGGTCTCCAGGTCCCGCATCTCACCCACCAGGATCACATCCGGGTCCTCGCGCAGGGCCGAACGGAGCGCATTGGCGAACGAATGGGTGTTGGCCCCCAGCTCCCGTTGATTGATCAGGCAGTTGCGGCTCTGATGATAATACTCGATCGGATCCTCGATGGTGATGGTATGCAGCTCTTTGTATTCGTTGATGTAGTCGAGACAGGCTGCCAGCGAGGTCGATTTGCCGCAACCGGTGGGTCCCGTGAACAGGATCAGCCCCCGGTTGTGCAGCGAGAGATCCTTCAAAATCTCGGGCAGACCGAGCTCCTCAAAGCCCCTGATATATGAGGGGATGGTTCGGAAGGCGATCCCGTATCCGTTGATCTGGGAGTAAACGTTAACCCGGAAGCGGGCGATGCTGTCGAGCTGGTGCGACAGGTCGATCTCCTTCATCTCCTCCAGTCGCTCCCACTGCTCCGGCAGCAACAGCTTCCGGATCTCCTCCACCATCTCCTCGGCGGTCGGAGCCGGAAGGTTGAGCTTCTTCATCCGACCGTGCACCCGGATCATCGGAATTGAGCCGGTCGACAAATGAAGGTCGGAAGCGCCCTGATCGACGGCGAACTGGAGTAATTCCTGGATAGTCTTCACTTTACCGTCTTTGACTTAAAGATTGAACGGCCTCTATCACCCCCACCAGACCGCTACAGGTTGTCGTCAGTCGGCAAGCCGTAGCCGGTGAACCGACCGGTCTCGACGTCGAAAAGCACCACGTGACCGGCACCACCCTTCATTTCAGCAGTCGAGACCGCCTCAATCTGAGTGACCGGATTGGAGCCGATCAAGGTGAAACCCCACTGGCGCAGTGTGCCCTCGTCGATCTCGAGATACTCGAGCTCCTGCAGTTCCTCCACTGAGCTTGGATCCTCACCGAAGTCCTGACGGAACATCTTGACCGAGTTATAGATAGCCCCGATGGTGGCCTGGGCGTCTGAAGCCCGCGCACCCTGCACATACTGAATGTAGATCGGGACCGAGATGGCCGCCAGAATGGCTACGATGACGACGACCACCAGCACCTCAATCAGTGTAAAACCCGTGTCCTGACGCTTGATCCTGGTAAGCATGTCCTACCTCCTGCTATAGTTGAGTCGATGGCCTTACCGCCATGTTGCTTAATACGACAGACGTATAATATAAAAGCTTTACCGGGTAATGCAAGTGATTTCCACCTCCTCGCATCACCAAAATAATATCCGGTGATTGACTCTACCAAACCGGTAAAGGGCTGGCCAAACTTTAGACCGCAAAATATGTTCCACTAATACGCCTCCCGGAGAGCCACTTAACACCTTCTGTATCCGCCTTTCAATCATCGAATTCCACCCGCCAACAGGAATCAGCCCGAATGACGCCCCTCTCAGACAGTGTGCAAACTTTTCGAGAAGGTGAAATGTATGCGCAATGTAGACATCCTTAAACCAAAGATTGGCAAACGATTATTCAGCATTCATCAGCTCCCCTTTCAATCTCAGGGCCGGGGGAAAATCGGAATGCCGCTTCAGAAGCTCGTCCAGTGCCCGCCCAATCCCGAGGGTATCGCCGAGGATAAGCTGCGCTCTCAGGTGCATCGTTCGGCAGAGCGGATCTTGGGGCAGATACCGCAGGGCTAACTCGAGTCGGGTTCGCGCTGCAGCCCAGTCATCCGCCTCAGCCGCTGCTACTGCCCGCCTGCCCCATATTCGTCCGGCGTTACGGGCGGCTTCCATCAACTCCGGCCGCACCGCCAGCGCCTGTTCGAAGCACAGCAGTGCCCGCTCCTCTTCACCGAGCTCAAGCCAGACCACCCCCAGGTTATTCCAGGCCTTGCCATAGCCGGGTTGCACCTCGAGCTCCCGACGATATAAACCAGCCGCCTCGTCAGGCGAGCCCCGCTCCCGGGCCAGCTCAGCCAGATGGTAGTTGACGAACGGCGCCCGCGGGTTCACCTCCAGCGCCCGCCGATAGAATGCCTCGGCCCCGCCGGAGCGTCCCATCTGCTCCAGCGCCTTGCCCTCGGTAAAAAGGCCGTAATCCCATCGTTTCGTATCCACACCGCTGTCGATTGCCCGCGGCAGGGCCAATCCGACAATGAGCGCCAACACCATCCCCACCCACCTTATTATATCGGCACGTCCCGAACCTCGCACCAACCCTATAACCTCCACCAGCCCACCAGCCGCCAGAACCGACAGCAGGGGGGTCAGGGGATGACGAAACCGGGCGTTCACAAAGAACGGTATCACTGTTATGAAGAATACCAGTATGAACAGTCCGATCAGCCTGACCCCCCGCCGACGCCAGGCGAGCAC
>MWJR01000262.1 GCA_002127415.1 Calditrichaeota bacterium AABM5.125.24 | reverse complement strand
AAGTTATTGTTTTTACGGGCGCACGAGGGCGTGCGCCTTGCCGCAGAGCAACCCAAAAGCAATTCTCGGACAGACTGTTTCGCGGGAGTGACAGATGTGACGCGTCACAAAATACAAGTATAAAATGACCCCCATTAATAAATGATAACAGAAAAAAATTATAATTTGGATAATAGTTTCATTTCAACAAGATCAACTTCTGCGTTTTATTCAAGCTTCCGACTGTAATTTTAGCCATGTAAATCCCCGAGGGGAAGTCACCGGTTCCAAATTGTAAAATATTAGTTCCGGACCTTGCGAGAAGAACACGTTTCAATATTTTACTTCCAAGTGGATCAAAGACTGCAAACTCCACCACTCCTGGACTTAACAAATCAAATCTTATATTTGTCCGATCGTTGAACGGGTTGGGATACGCAGGATGCATTAAGAATGTTTCAGGGTTTAAAAGGCTGTCATTCTCTGAGACTGAAGTAGGATCGGGTGTAGTTTTAGCAACCCAGAAGTCACGGTTGACTTGACCACCTATATAGAAACTACCATCCTGAGCCTGAGCGATTGCGGAACCTCTGCCTAATGTATCATTAGTAAGTCGGTAAAAACGCCACCTCTCTCTCAATTCGTCATCAAATCTGGTTAAAAACACCCTTAAGGAGTCAAACCTATGAGTAATATGGTTTACTTGGAAATAGGTCCCTGCCAGAAGTATACCTCCTCCCATCGCCGGTATCATTTGGAAGGGTTCATGAAAATATGCTGGTAATTCCCACCATAGCTCAAGACGTTCGGATTCCTCAACCTGGTCTTCATCATCAATCCTGTAAAGTCTTTCACAACTGTAAACTATTAAACCAGCTGGGGTAAGTGTAAGACCACCTATACTACTGAAACCTAAAAGATATCCGCATATGAGAGTGTCGATACCTCCATCGAGACGCATAACGCAACCTTCTAAAGCACCCATTTCGTTATAATAGCGGCAACCTAGAACGATTCTTCCCTGGTGGTCGATTATAACCTGGTTAGCTCTTTCACCCCTGACTTCAAATGTTCCAATCACCCTCTCCCAAATAAGTTCACCCTCATAGTTAACCTTTATTATCCAGTAGTCATCCATATGATCCCAGGGATACCTGCTGCCGACGGCAACGTAACCTTCACCGTCGTCGATAACATCCAGAAGTTCATGATTATATTCACCGCTGCTGTCTCCATAAGTTCTGTTCCATACCGGTTCAAGTTCCCGGTTTACTTTCATCATCTTTCCGAAAACAACCAGTTCATCCTGGATGTTGTATACCTTATAGCCCACAAGAACATAACCCCCATCGCCTGAAGAGATTGCTCTCTTCATGTTAATGTCATTAAAAGCCCTATTATTTACTACATTTCCATTTTCATCATACCGTATTGCACAAAATCCCTCGGAGTGTGCTCCAAAAGTCACAACGCTTCCATCCTCATCAAGAACGAGGGTTCTACAATTCGCACCCTGTTCAAAATGACCGAATCTCTCCCATGCAATCCTCGGCTGGGAATGGGCAGCGTATGCCATCAATAAGGCTGCGATTATCGTTGATATTAACTGAACTGCTCTCATTACGGTTATCTCCCCATTCAGCTCAAAACAAACCGCCCCGCCGGGATTGAGTTATCCCAGGACGGGGCGTGGATTTCCCTTGAATAAAGGTGGTTTTGGTTAAAGGGTTAATACTACGATACTTACGCAACAACATCGCGGCTACCCTTTTAAATTGAGCCTGCTATATAAGGATATTCGTCGTCTGAAAAGGGTTATCTGGATTGATAGATGCGCTTCGTACTCAATTTACTGTTTTAATATAAGGGGTATGTGTGCCGATGTCAAGAGTTTGCGCTGATAATTCTCAAGAAAAATCGCCGGTTAAGAGAACGGAGGGCCTGATTAAGCCGCAGCCGAACTGGCGGGGGATTTCAAATTGGCGTTCACTGAAGGGACAATTGAGGAGAAGCGGTTGTTCTTGAGAGCGTTTCTGAAGGGGATCAAACTCGATCCAATTCCAGGAGAAGGATTCGGGATATTCATGTTGATGCCTGGGATGGAGAAGATTATGGATGTTTCAGAAAAGCCGTGTTTCAGGGGTTCTCGTATGGATAAAACACTATCACCCGCTCTTTTTCGTTATATCTTTACTAATGTGGTGGTATATCCTGCATTCCGGCGTTACTGTTGCAAATCTCATTTGATTATATTATAATACAAACATCGTAGTGAAGGCTTTTTCTCTGTCAAGTCCAGGATATTGTGTAAATTCGGTTCCATATATCTGGGATGGACTGTATAACGTATCGAAGCCGTAGACGAAGCGGAGTTACACAGCCCGACTAACCGATTGGGTCCCGTCAGATCCAAAGCTCTTTTTCAGTGATGTCGTATCCAGATAGCACTTACCTGTCGACCAATCCTCATCCTGCTCCTGGCTCAACGCCGACGCCATGAGCAGGCAGAATAGTCGATTAGGAAAGATGCGGATCACCCTTGTCCGATGGCGAATCTCCTGGCTCAAACGCTCCAGACCGTTCGTCGACCGTATCCGCCGATGGTGTTACTGGAAAATCAAAGATCGAAAGCGTGTCCACTGCTTCCTCTTCCAGCCAGTCGGCCAGTTGCGGATAATCATCGCGTAACCGGTCTGCTAACCCCCGCAATCTGGCTTGGGCTTGAAGGCGGTCCGGGGCACTGTAAACGTCCTTCAGGGCTACCATCACCCCGCCCCGGTCGCGCTTGCGCAACTGTGCGAGCAGGTTGCTCATAAAGTGCACCTGGCAGCGTTGCTAGGCCGCGCGCCCTGGAAGCGATGCCCTATGGCATTGCGCAGCCCCTTGCGATTGTCGAACACCTCCAGCTGGAGGCCACGCCAACCACGGTAGCTGAGACTGCGGAATAGGTCGTCGTAATCGGCCTCGTTCCCGCTATGGACGACCTCTACCGCCAGCACGCGATGGCCGGTTTCGCTAACACCAATCACGATTATCACCGCCGTCGTGACCACGCCTCACTCGTGGGGTATACTCTAATACCGGGCGTGGATGAACAGGTAGGGCCAGTTCCCCTCTAGCGGCCAGTTGAGCCAGACCTGGAGCTTGTTGTTCAGGTCAGTGCCCAGCTATGACACCAGGCTGTGGGTATAGCTGCTGTTGGCATATCTTTTACAGTTTAATAACACGCTATCAGTTGGTGGCTCCCAGGTGCTTGATGTCCTCGCCGTTAAGGAGCTTTTACAGGACGTCCTCGACGATGCCTCGCAGAAAGCCGGGATCTTCGAGCAATACTGCC
>MWJR01000281.1 GCA_002127415.1 Calditrichaeota bacterium AABM5.125.24 | reverse complement strand
CGCGGCTCGTCTGTCAGGATGATAAGCTCTAAGCCTGATTCAGGAGGCACCACTACGAACCTGGTCACCGCAGGCAGCATCGGCATCCCGTATTCGTAGGTGATTCCTTCACCGGGGATGCCATAGGCCTCAAACGTCACGCCCTCTCCGGCGACCTCACGCCTGTCGATTTCTGTAAGTTCAAATTCGATACTTACCGACTGACTGTTCGAGGTGATCAGAGTCGCGTGGGGATCGCTGACAGGAGCCACCCCGATGGATGCCGCCGCCTGAGCGGTTGAAAGGAGTCCCGCAACAATTATTGTGAGAAAAGTCCTCATTATCCCGCTTTTCGATTTATCCTGGCCGAACCAACTGAAAGACAATGGAATGATAGACACGATACTCCTGTCGGGCCGATGTCCGGGCTGGACAAGAGATACAGTCTGACCATATCTTCTTAAATTTACTACATATATTCCTATTCGTCAATAACATCTGTTGTGTTTAACTTTTAAGAACCTATACGGACTACACCCTAATAACTATGAAAGAATGAGGCCCTGGGGTCAATCCTGATATGAACCCCATACCTCGATCACGGTCTCACCGTATATCCTCCGGCGATTGAGGTGGAACAGATCCGAGGCTGGATGCGGCGTATGACGGGAGTACTCGAGGCATACAGCCCCGTTCGGCGCCACAGCTTCAGCCGTGGCGATGGTTTCAAGTATTCTTTCCGGTTCAGCGATGCGGTAGGGTGGCGCTGCGAAGATCAGGGAGAACGGGCCAATTGGCTTGGCCTTCAGTCTCTGCAGGAATTGGATCGTATCCTGTTGGGTGAAATGTGCCCGATCGTCCAGTTTGAGCGTGCGGGCATTCATGCGGGCTGTCTGGATCGACTGCGCTGAACAGTCCACGAACCAGGCCTCGGCTGCACCACGGGATAGAGCTTCCAACCCCAGCCCCCCGGAGCCACAATACAGGTCCAAGACAGTTGCGCCGGGAAGGGCCTGTGCCAGATAGTCGAACAGCGCCTTTCTGGCCCGAGCGGTGGCAGGTCTGACCTCGCCGGGCGGCGATTTAATCAGTCGTCCCTTGGCGCTGCCGCCGACGATCCTGGGCATAATATGAAGCTGATCAGATAGGGGCGAAGTTTAACTTCGCCCCTACTGAGTGCGAATTTTTCATTATCCGCTGTCCATCAGCATCGACGCATATATAGCAGCTCTATTGAACGGTTACCAGCCATCTGCCGTCATCCGGGGCGACGAGGATCTTGGTGAAGCCGTCGGAGTCAGTCCACATCGCATCAATCAGGTCCAATACAGCCTCAAATTTTCCCTTTGCAGAGCGCCCCCTGGCTTTAAGACCGACTGCCCCGGCACGCGAAGTCCAACTGTCGAGATCCCTGGCACCAGCGCCGGGGTTCCATCCGAGCCGCTCGAGCCGCACCACCACCACATCCCCACGGTCGCTGGAATAGCCGCCGGCCCGACGGATCGACTTAAGCATATCCGAGCGCCTAAGATCGGCTATCCATCCACCCGGGTCCTTAATCCCTGATATCTCGGCCCTGAAATCGACCGGCGACAGCACCGCCAGTTCGACCCGAGCCCCTGCCGGGAGCGTCTGCGCCATCAAGCTGAGAGGTGAAACCCCTTCCGATACCACCGGTGAAACCTTCTGCTGGACGGGGGGTGCCGGTTCGGCTGGAACTTTGGTGACGGGCGACTCATCGACGGGTTTACCCATTTCGGCAACCACCGCTGGAGTCGGTTCAGGTTTCGCCTCTTTGGACGGTCTCTCCTTACCGGAAGGAATCAGCAGCAGGTAACCTGCCACAGCAATAACCACCACCCCAAGACCGATCATCACCACCGGCGGAAAAGTCGTCGGTGCCTTCATCGGCGGAAGCTCTACCAAATCAACCGGCACCGCCTCACGCAGGTCGAACGGCAGCTCGAATGAATAGTGCGACCCTTCCGCCGGCTCCTGGACCAGACCGGCGATCTCGAGCCCCGCCGTCGTCACAGCCCAGGTGAAGGCGTCGAGGACTTCACCCCGCACCACCTGAACATCGGTGTGCGGTGAAGTGTCATCAGCCGAAAACAACACCCTGAAGTTGGTGATGTCACCGTGGAGTCTCTGTTGAACCTCCCATAACAGATGGGCGCGTCGCAATTCGGGGGGTTGTAACTCAGGATTGTCGATATGAAAGGTGAGTACCCAGTCGTGCGGAACCAGCAGCCAGACGGGAAGGGTGATCTCGACGGTGGTGAACAGGTTGGCCAGCGCCTCCGACAAGCGCTCGCCGGAGTCCGAATCCTTCAACCGGTAGACGCGAGTGGCACGCTCAAGCCTGGAGGTCTTCAGAGGAGAGATATCTACCGGCCAGACACCCTCACTCGGCACCTGCCTGAGTTCAATCTGCTCCCGGCTCCAGTTTATTACCAGAACTTCACCCATTGACGCCTCCTGAGTTGCCTTTAGCGCCGTTCGCTCCAGGATAGGTCGCCGTTCTCCACATAACCGTGATTCCCGGAACCGCTGACCGTAAAAATGCGCCCGAGAAAGGACGGGGACGGTTTATGATAAACCCCCTCGATCGGACAGGAGATGGTCACCCCGACCGAATCGACCTTGGACACGTGGTATTTCTCTACGAAGCTGAACTGCTCCAGCAGTTCGGCCACCTCCGGCCGAGACATATGAGTCACGGTCACTGAATCCTCGCGCAGCTTGAAGAGCCGTTCTTTAATCACAGGCTCTGAAGAGTAGAAATCGATTGAGTCGGCGACCGTATTGATGACGCCGGTCTCCATTATGCTAACCTTCCGGTCGCTGTGCAGCTTCTCAAGCCACCCATGAATGTTATCCGCGAGCAGGAGGTCCTTGCGGGCGTTGACGATCCGGTCGCGCTGCACCCGGAAGCAGGAATCCTCTCTCAAACGGTTCATAAACTCGTAGCTCGAGTCGCGTATCGCCTCCCAACGGGTCCGCTGAGCCTCATCCTCAAGCGGATGCAGCTCAAGGATGGAGTCGTAGATCGCCTCCGCGAGAATGTCACAGCCGGTTGAGCGCAGCTCCCTGGCAGTCGAATCAAGGAAGGCCTGATTGCCCGCCTGAATGAGCGAGTCCTCCACCGTCTCCGGGGTCCTATGCTCAAGCAGCCCGCGCCTGGCCTTCGCATCGGCCTCCTTTAACATCCTGTAAACCACGATGCCGGTCAACAGCCGCGACCCGGAGAGCGGCTCCTCGGGCGGCTCCTTCTCGAGAACGGCCATCATCTCGGCCTGAATGGCCAGCTTCACATTCACCCACAGGCGAAACGGGGTGCCGGTGGTGGGGCAGGTGCCAACGTCCTCAGGGTCGATGGAGTAGATATATTCAGCGGCGGTAACCG
>MWJR01000242.1 GCA_002127415.1 Calditrichaeota bacterium AABM5.125.24 | reverse complement strand
TGGCAGTTTTCAACTGCTGATGCAAGGATCAAATTGAAACGTCTTTACCCGTCATTATTGCTGTGACATAACACTAGCCGGGTGCGTGTAATCGTTCGCATTGGCTTCGATCCCCGACAGTTTCGTCCGTTCGGTGTCGGTCATGATCTTTTTCGAGGTCGTCTCGGTGATGATGTCGAGGCTGTGCGTGGCGGGATGGGAATAGTTGTTGGCACTAGCCTCGATGCCGTTCAACTTCGACTTGTCGGCAGCCGACATCAATCCGTCGACAGACGGCGTCGCTGCGTCGGTCTCCGCCTTTGCGTTCCACCCGGACTTCTCAGCATCGGTTACGAACCGATTCGAGGCATCCTGTGCGAGATTAGAGGGGGAAAGCTGATCCTCAACCTGAGTAGACAGGTTTACTTTAGTAGTTGCCATATTTGTAACTCCTTACAGTTTTTTCAAGCCCAAAATTTCGTTGTGGAACCGCAGGAGTTCGCTATTAACGAATTCGAGCTTCAGCTCCTGCAGCACATCAGGGGGCACATCAAAGAAGAATGCCCGCTTCGAGTTCCGTTCGGTTGGGTTCAGCTTCTCGACCCGGCTGAGGGTATATCCCCGCACGCGCAGGAACGCCGCAAAAGCCAGGTCTTCGGTTCGGTATTCGTTATGTTCAGGCAAGGGTATATTCCACCTTCAAAGTTTCGTTCTGTTTCAGGGGGCGATAAAACTGGATATGCGTACTATCCGGCAAAACATAGTCTGCATCCGCCCCTTCGCTCTGTTCAAGCCCGTTCAGCACCACGCGAATAGATGCAAACGGCTGCTGGGTTTGAAAAAGGGAAGTCTCTCCATCGATCTGATCAGACAGGTTCTCCCTGACAGTTTCGAGGTCGTGAATCGCCTGATCCAACAGAAGCAGCGCCTGATGGATGTCGCTCGCTTCGTCGAGATGATGCGTGTCGGCGAAATCAGCCAGAATCTGTCCGGCGACCTGCAGCTTTGCTTTGATCCGTTTAGTGGCTGCCATCGCTTATCCCGTGAGGACGATGACACCGGTGAAGTTCTCCTCAAAGTTGATCGTGACCGAGCTCCAGTCGGACGCCCATTTCACCTCGGCTTCGACCTGTTCCAGCTCTCCCGCGACAGTCTCGAAGATCTGCAGCGTGCACCCGGGCACGTTCACCTTGCTGACCACGTCGCTGATCGTCACGCTCAGGGTTGGCGTGGTCACCTCTTCTACATACTTTCGAGCGGCGGTATAACCCGGTATCTGGTCATCGGTAACCAGATCGATGAACGTTTCGTCATCGAGGGAGACCTGCCATTTCTTCGTCTGGTTGTTCCAGCGCAGGGTCGGTCTGGTGACGGCGGCACCCCGGTCGATCTCAATCCCTGAAGTGAAGCCGGACGGCGGCGTCTGCCCCGATCCCTGCTTATTCAGGGTGATGATATTGTCTTTGACCTCGGTGTCGACGGTCTCGATCTTGGTGGCTGTGCCCTCGATGATCGGGTCTTTCAAGATCACCTGCTTGTTGACCTCGTCGACCGCCAGCAGCGCGGTGTCATCAGCGGCTTTGACAGTCAGTGACCCCGTCGAGAGGAGCTTTACCACCGCATCCTTAATCCCTGCGTCATACACCTGCTGGAAGTCCTGGGGATCGCCGCCTACTCCTGTATCACCGACATATCGATATGCGGTGATCTTGAAGCCGGTAGCCGTGGGATGGCTGTTCTCCAGGAAGAGGATACCTGCCTTATAGTCGAAGACCCAGTTGGATTGATCGGTGGTGAAGATTTGGTTGCCGTCCTGATCGAAAAGCTGCAGCGTAAAGCCCTGACCGAAACGGGGGCTGATCCAGTCGGTCAATCGCTGTTCTCCACTTCTCGCGATCCAGGCACGTTTACCAGCTACTGAAACATCCTCTTCCAAAACAAGCTGAGTATAGAGCTGTGCCACGCCGTCATTAACCGCTTGAGCGGGATCGGAAGGTATTTCGTTCTTCCAGACATCGTCCTGATGAACAATCCGCCCGGTTGAATACTGCTCCTCGTAGAACTCCTTCTGCAGCGCGGTCAGCGCCCGGTCGAGCGCCAGCTTCCAGGCGCGGTCTATCTTAACGTTGTTGCCTATTGCCATTGTTCAATACCTCCTCACCAGCCTAATATCTGCATTTCCTGCAGCGCAGGCGCCGCGCTGTTCTTCAGTGTCACCCGCACTAAGATTATCCAGCCGGAATCCGCCGTCGAGAACGCGCCGGCCGTCCACGAGAATTCGTCGCTGTCCACCGCCGTACGGCAGCCGTCGCCGTCAACGCCCTCGAAACTGCCGGCATCGAAAGGCAGCCCCAGGTCCAGCCAGCCGGTCAGCCCGGGCAGCTTGATCTCTACCTGAACATCGCCAGCAGGCTCGATATCGGAAAGCGTCAACCCCACCAACTTCAGAATGCCTGAGTTGTGGGGATCGTTTAGCGCTCGAAACGCCCGGATATATCTCTGTTCGCCCGTGAAGCCGGTTGAATAGTTCGGTTGCCCGGTAGCAGGCAGATAGCCGGTTGAAAAATCCAATTCCGGGTATCTCAGGGCTCCTGCGACCAAGGAGTTGCCGTTGGAAAGTGCGGACGCGCCGTCCCATTGGTTGGTGATCTGACCGGGAACTGAATCGTAAGCTCCCAATGCCAGCCGGTAAACCTCGTCGGTGAACTTCTCCAACAGGTCGGTCGACTGCTGTGATAGGGTATTGACCAGCAGCTTATCGTTGCGGGGGACCAGAGCCGGAGTCACCTCGCTGAACGGATCGCGCACCGCAGCCCTCACCCTCGCATCGAGAGAGAACAGCCCCTGGTTCAGCGTAACATCCTTGTCCACCACGAACGGCTCACCGACTTGGGGCGGGTCGGAGTATCCGGACAGCTCGGCGCTGCCGCCCGCGATATAGTCTATATCCTGGTCGGCAAATCCCGCTTCAGCACCTTTCAATGTCACCGGCTGGGCGTGGAACGTATTGACGAAGATGCCGGTGGTGGTGACCTTGACGTGAATGGCAGCGCCATTCGGCAGGTATTTCACTCCTGACAGTGTGACCGGCGAACCGGGTTCGGGAGCGGTGACTAGCGACTGTGCCGGGTTGGTCGAGAGCGCTGGATTCTCCACTCCATTGTCATAGAAGATGATCAGCTCGCCGGTGCCGTGTTCCGCTGCGTCGATCTCATGCACCAGCCTCACCCTGTTGGCGCCCTGCACCAGATCCGCGCCGCCAAGCCCGATATGAACGCGGGCGTGCCCCTTCTTGAAGGGCTCGAAATCGTTGTAGATGGTGACCTCGATCCGCTCCAGCGCATTGCCGGTCTGGTACAGATGACCGTTCTCGTCGCCCGCGGCGGTCAGGTCCATCGTCTCAATGAGCGTGTCGTTGATGTAGAGCTTCAGAAGCCCCTCG
>MWJR01000100.1 GCA_002127415.1 Calditrichaeota bacterium AABM5.125.24 | reverse complement strand
A
Organism: Calditrichaeota bacterium AABM5.125.24; assembly: GCA_002127415.1. Classification (GTDB taxonomy): domain Bacteria; phylum Electryoneota; class AABM5-125-24; order Hatepunaeales; family Hatepunaeaceae; genus AABM5-125-24. The sequence goes on along the minus strand of MWJR01000100.1, from coordinate 16,778 downwards.
TTGCTTTTGGGTTGCTCTGCGGCAAGGCGCACGCCCTCGTGCGCCCGTAAAAACAATAACTTGAATGGCGGACGGGCGTCCGCCTTGCCAAATCTTGCATTCTCGGACAGACTGGAAAGCGGGAGTCCAGATTTACGGTTTATTCTGGATTCCCGTTTTCACGGGAATGACACATCGAGTGAAACCGATACAAGATTAAGCTGCACCCCTTAATAACTTTAAAAGGAGGATGAAATGCAAAGGTCACATCATCTTTCAATCCTGATTATCTCTATTACGGGGTGCAAATTATAGTGAATATTTTGAGGCTCAATTTATAGTGGTATTCTTTCATGTCGGCGAAGGCCGGTATCCAGACGAGTTACTGCTTGCCGGGATTCCCGACTGCGCGGGAATTACACCCGCCAATCGCACTATAATATGCCCCCCTTAATAACACCCTATAATCAACGTAAGTGCAAGTAGAATGAATAATAGTTTTATTGCCATTTCACCCTCCGTCGTAAACCTTCGTATATTACAATCAATCCCACACTAAAATTCAAATTAGCCCACTACCCAGGGATATGGTCCTGCTCATCCCCTTTTCTCAACTCGACGATGGTGATTCCGTAATCCCCCTCACCATATTCACCGAAGCGGAACTCGGCGACCAGCGAATGCCCCTTGAGGCGCTTCCTGACGTGTCGCGCAAGGACTCCGGAACCCTTGCCGTGGATGATGCCGAGCTTCCCCCTGCCGGCGGCGAAGCCATCGTGGAGGTATCTTTCAACCCTCTGCAGAGCCTCCTGGGCGTCGAGGCCACGGATGTCAAGCTCGAAAGGAACCTCCGGGAGTTTGACATAGTGATAGGATGGCGTTTCATCATCAGGAGGGGAAACGACCACAACCCTGTTCCTCGTGACCCAGAGCTGCACCGAACCGACCGCCACACAGACCCGATCACCGCGCGCACTGACGGCGGTGACCTCACCGACCGTAGAGGTGCTGTCAACAGTGACATAATCCCCCACATCAGGTTCTTTATCGGGCAGCTTATCTGGTTCCGGTTCGTGCGAAGGTGGCTGGGGTGGTTCACCTTCAGGTGGTGGTCCGCCCAACTCAGCGGCGATCTCCTCTCGGAAGTTGGACAGGGTCTGGTGGGCGCTACGGATACTGTCCCTGTCGGCGTTATGCTCCCTGATCTCCTTGACGGTCGCCTCTATGGCGGCTCTGGCCCGCTTGAGCACCTCCTCTGCCTCCTGCAGCGCCCTCCGTTTCAGATCCTTTTCGCGGGTTTTCAACCGTTCAAGCTTGCGCTGGTAAGTCTCCTCCCGCTCGGATTGAACCGTGGAGTGCCGCTGTGTATCGGACAGGAGTGCATCGTAGCGTCGCACCTTTTCACTCAGGCTGGCAATCAGCTCCTCGAGCCCGGTTCGGTCGCTGCCGAGGAGCTCCTTGGCTCGGGTGATGAGACTGTCGGACAGGCCGGAACGATGTGCGATCTCAAGGGCATAGCTGGATCCCGGCAGGTTAGGTCTGAAGCGGTAGGTTGGATGGAAGGTCTCGAGGTCGAACTCCATCGACCCGTTGGCGCAGCCCTCAGCCGAATGGGCAAATGCCTTCAGGGAGCCGTGGTGGGTGGTGACGATGGTCGGTGTGCCGCTTTGGGTGAGCTGTTCGAGGGCTGCGATCGACAGCGATGAGCCCTCCTGAGGGTCGGTGCCGGCGCCGATCTCGTCTATCAGCACCAGCGTCCTCGCACCGGCTGCGGCCAGTATCTCCTTCAACCGGGCGGCGTGAGCGGTGAAGGTGGACAGGTCGTCACTGATCGACTGCTGGTCGCCGATATCGGCCTGGATGTCGTCGAACAGGGGTATCTCTGTTCCGGGAAGGGCGGGAATGTGCAGTCCACAGGCAGCCATCAGGCACAGCAGCCCGACACACTTGAGCGCCACGCTCTTCCCGCCGGCGTTGGGACCGGAGATGACCAGGGTTGTCCAATCCACGCCGAGTTCAAGCTCCAGCGGCACCACCTCCCGCTCGTGAGCCAGAATCATAAGGGGATGGCGTCCACCCAGGATGCGGACGGGGCCTTCCCCGGAGACCTTCGGCGGGCAGGCGTCGAGCTCCTGCGCCAGCCGGGCCTTGGCCCAGAGGCAGTCGAGCTCGGTCATCACCCGCAGGTTAGCCTCGATGGTGTCCAGCCTGTCGCGGACCCTGCCGGTCAGCTCCCGGAGGATGCGCCGCACCTCGTCTCTTTCTGCCAGCTCGAGAGCGCGCAGTTCGTTGCCGAGGTCGATCAACGCCGTCGGCTCGACGAAAAGGGTTCCGCCGGTGGCTGAACGGTCGTGGATTATCCCCCGCACCTTACGGAGCGCATCCGACCTGACCGGAAGCACGTAACGCCCCTCTCTGACCGTGAACGATTCCTCGCGCAGCACCCCCTGACGCGCCAGGCGCTGCACCAGGGCGGCAAGTCTCTCGCGGAGTTGCTCCTGATGAACGGTGACCTGTCTGCGGATACGGGCCAGTTCAGGGGATGCACCATTCCGGATGGTAGCTTCCGGCGTCAGCGCACGATCAAGCTGCTGTTCAAGCTCGGGAACGGGCTCCAGCGCCGAGGCAAGCTTGACAGTCAGGGGCATCTTCTCCCTTTCCCGATCGAGTATCTTTCGGGTGGTTGCGTGCACCCGCAGATGCAGGAGGACGGCCAGAAGCCCCTCAGAGGTCGCAATGCTATCCACAACGGAGGCCCGCCGGAGGAGTGCTCTTATATCCCGCAACCCACCGCCCGGAAAGCTGCTGCCGCGGTCGATCAGTCCTCTGACTTCCTCGACCCTGCGCAGCTCCTTCTTCACCCAACCCAGATCGCGCGAGGGGCGAATTGATGCGAGCCGCTCACATCCCGGCTGACTCTCACCCAGGCGGATGAGGGCCTCCACCAACAGGTTGAATTCGAGTGCCTGCAGGGTTCGGTCCATAAAGGGATATCGGATTTCGGATTTGGACAGGGTCAGGGTTGCCCTTCGGTGAGCCCTTTCAGGAGCTGTTCGGCTTCCTCGGGCAGGGAGAGCTGGTCGAGCTCCACCCCCATACCTTCGATGAGCCGTTCAATGTCGAGCCGCTCCAGGGCCGGATCGTTCAGTAGCTCGGCAACCTTGCGGCGGGTTTCAGGGGATAGTTGATCGGGTTTTATCTGGCCTTCGGCCGGTGTGGAGAACTTTATCCCCCCGGCGTGTATCTCGACGTCAATCCCCTGCAGGGCCGGGTCATCGAGGAGCTGCTGGATCAGGTCTATGGTTTCAGGGGAGATATCGTCCAGGGACAGTTTGTCGGGGGCGATTCCGGATTTAATTGATTGGGCCGCCTCCTCTGCAGTAGGGGCGATGTTAAACATCGCCCCTACCTTACGTTTCTTGATCGATGCCGCCAGGACGTCTCGGTAACGCTCGGCCAGGGGTCTGGCTATGGTCATCGTCCAGTGCAGCAGGGTCGAATCGCGCTCGGCGCGGCTGAGCATCAGGCTGACCGGTGTGACAGCCAACAGCATCGCCGCAGCCAGAACCAGAAGCGCACCCTTAAGCGCCCCGACCAGAGCCCCGCCCAGACGATCGAGCGGCTTGACCGGGCCGTGACGGATTACCTTACGCACCACAACACACGAGACCTTGGCCGCCACCCACACACCGATGATGATGATTATCGAAGCGACGATTGTGCGCACCAACTGAGGCACCGCACTCGGCGGCAGAACAGCCCCCAAGGTCGGAGCGAACTGGCGCGCCGCCAATACCCCGACTATAACGCCGGCTGCGTCGAAGGTCTCGCGTATCAGGCCACGCAGGAGCCCCCACACGGCGAACAGACCGACCACAGCCAGAATGACTACATCATAAATCGTCATCGAATACTCTTGGTTGGGCTTTGGGCTTTTGGCTCTAAAGGTAGGTGCGGCACTCTTGCCGCGCATCTGCCCGACATGAGTGTCGGGCCTACCATACTCTGTGCTTCACCTGAGCTAAGGAATCTGAACGAAATCAGCTCATATTTCGCTGAAACCGCATCATCTTCTTCCATTTTCTGCGGGCTGCGGCGGACTTGCGTTTGCGAGCCTCCGACGGCTTCATATACCGTTGATGCTTGCGGATCTCCGCCATCAACCCACACTTCTCACAGGCCTTGGTGAATCGTTTGAAGGCCCGTTCGAAGGGCTCACCTTCACGAATCTTAATATGCGGCATAAAACAACCTTTTGAATAAGAACGGATGAACCATTAAACCTCCGGTGATTGAATGCGGACTGAACTGCATAAGGAGATGCAGTTCAAACGAAGTGTAAATATAATCACCAATTGCGTTTGGGTCAAGTTCATAGATTGGTTTGCGTTGCAGTTGAAGGAGTTATTACGGCTTAACCAATGTGGGTGCGGCACTCTTGCCGCGCACTTGCCCGACAGGAGTAGTGGCGATGTTTAACATCGCCACTACATCCCCCCCGCATTCGGGATTAACCTTCATAAAAAAAGCTCCCCCTCCAACTTCCGGAGGGGGAGCTGGACCTTTGGCATCCGGGTTCATTTCAGGTGCGGCTCAAGGGCCTGCTCCAGCATCTCCTTCGGCAGCGCGCCTACGATCCGTTCGACCGGCTTGCCGTTCTTAAACAGAATTAAGGTGGGGATACCACTTATGCCATAGCGGCGGGCAATATTTGGATTTTCATCCACATTCAGCTTGCCGATCATCAGGCTCTCTTTGCGCTCTTCTGCGATCTGCGATACAATGGGTCCTACAAAATGACAGGGGGCACACCAGGGAGCCCAGAAATCAACCAGAATTGGCAGCTCTGATTGAGCTATTGTTTGGTCGAACTCACTTTCTGTTAGTAATACTTCCTTCGACATCAATTACTCCTGTATTGAAATGGTGGATATATCTGCTGTGCCACGATGGAGATACTGCCGGAAAGGCTGCCATTCTGGCAGTCCATTGTGCCACAATCGGTGATTTTAGGTTAAATCTAACTGCTATGACGATGATGAGCCTAAATCAATAAAGCTGTGCCCGACAGGAGTGTCGGTCCTACTTATTCCGGTATGGCTTCTGTAGCCAACTGGTGAGCCCGTTCATTAAGCGGGTCGTCTGAGTGCCCCTTCACCCATCGCCAGCGCACCCGGTGCTGTTCGTCCAGTTCGGCGAGTCGCTCCCACAGATCGCGGTTCTCCAGGCGTCCACCGGCCCTTCGCCACCCTCTGCTCCGCCAGTTCGCCAGCCACTCGGTCATCCCCTTCACGACATATTTCGAGTCTGAGTGAATCACAACCTCAACCGACCGCTTCAGGGCCTCCAGGGCTCTGACGGCGGCTGTCAGCTCCATACGGTTATTGGTGGTGAACGGTTCCCTACCGGAGATTTCGCGGCGTTTGCCTCCCCACAGCAACACCGCTCCCCAGCCCCCCGGTCCGGGGTTCCCTCGGCAGGCGCCGTCGGTGTAGATGTTGACCTGACCTGATACCTTCAAGGTTTAATCCAGTAAATCTCCTCCGCCAGCAGGAACAGCGATTGGCATCACCCAAATTCATCCCCCTCTGTTAATCCCGGGCGATCACCTGGCTTTCCTCCCTGCATAATATAGTCAAATTCTTACTGTTACCGCCAGATGTTAAGCCCACCGGCCGGTAAATTAAGAAGCTTTGTCTGCATGGACAGGATAGGATCATTTCAGTATCGGATCCGAATCCTGGTAAGTTCTTGACTATTCCGGGGCATTTAACTATATTGGAAGCCGCTTTCCGGCTCGGATCCGATATAACAGGATTTTTTACAGTAAATTACACATTGGGCCACAACGAAGGAGATCTTTACAAGATAGAAATTGTGCTTTACAGTCTGTCCAAGAATCCTGTCGTTGCAAGGCCCGCCCCGGCGGGACGAGGCTTTGGTGTTGTCTGGTGTGGCAGGTCTAAAATAGCGCCTGATTGATTTGCTATGACGATGATGACGCTAATGAACCTAAATATGGACAGCTGTGCCCGACAATAGTGTCGGGCCTACACGCGCATTTGCCCGGCAGGGCCTGCCCCAGCGAAGGCTGGGGAGTGTCGGGCCTACCATTTGCCCTGTGACGCTCATCTTAATTCCTGGTAGGTGCGGCACTCTTGCCGCGCATGTGCCTAAACATTCCTTATTAAGTAGGGGCGATGTTTAACATCGCCCCTACATCCCCAATTACCAAGTGGATACAGGCAACCCTTACCCGACCCTGGTGGTCACCAAGTATATGGGCTCAAAGAAGGCTATCCTTCCGTTTGTGGCCGACGAGCTGACGCGGCTGACCGAGCCTGGCGATATAACCGTCGATCTGATGGCCGGCACGCACACCATCGGCTACGCGATGAAGCAGCGGTGCCGGATAGTCTCCAACGACATCCAGCGCTACTCGCTGGTCATCGGGCACACTCTGCTCAACTATAACCCTCAACCCCAGTTTGAAGGTGCTCTGCGTGAAGCCTTCAAACGATACTACCGGATCAACGGACGTCACCTCGAGGAGCTGTTTGAACCTGGGCTGCGCCGGGAGAAGGTGATGTTGTCAAGGGATACGGATGAACGCCCCGACTGGGAAGATTACCGCGACTTCTGCGAAGGCCACCCCTATTTTATGCGCTCGACCGACGCCACCGACTGGCCGGAAGAGTATCTACTGCTGTTCAAACCGCAGCGGATTGCAGCATACCGGGCCTTCAACAAGCTCGAGCCCTACAGTCTGTTTTCGCTTTATTATGCGAACAGCTACCTCGGCGTCCGGCAGTGCATTGAGCTGGATTCGCTGCGCTATGCCATCGACAAGCTGTGCGACGAGTGGATCCTCGATAATGGTGATCTGGGACTTGACCCGTTTGGCCTGCGCTGCCTGCTGCTGTCTGGCCTGATAGCGGTGCTCAACCGGATCAATCCCGGCCCGGGTCACTGGGCGGCCTTCCAGAGGGTCAGTCAGCACAACCGCGACTATCTTGTCGCTCAGCGGCGCATCCCTCTTTATGAGCTGTTTTTGACCAAGGTGGCAGGATTAGAGTCGGCCCTTTCAAAGAACCCCTCCCCGTATGCACCGCACATCACTATGAACGAGGACTTTGTGGCCTTTATGCGGGAGGTGTATGAATATATCAAGCAGGCAAAGGTGGTGTATCTCGACCCGCCCTACTCGCAGGGGCACTACTCGCGTTTCTACCACCTGATTGAGACGCTGGTGCTCTACGATTATCCGGAGATCGCTTACACCGGTAGGTATCGCACCGGACGCCATCAATCGCCGTTCGCACACAAGGACAAGGTGGCGGGGGCGGTGGGACAGGTCTGTCAGACCGCCCGTGAAGCCGGGGTGGTTCTGGTTGTGAGCTACTCGCGGGGAGGGGTGGTGCCGGATTGTGAAGCCTTCCGGGGCATTCTCGAAGGGCACTATCCTTCCGAGAAGATCGAATTCAGGCAGCTTTCGTCGGTGCACTCAAAGCTCGGACAGGCCAAGCGGATGCGCACTGAGGAATACCTGTTCACCTGTCGGCCGTGATTAGAGGCTCTGGACAGCAATATATTAATGGGGGCATTTTATAGTTGACATTGATCCGGCAGCTGCCGGACTGTCATTCCGACGTAGAGCCTGCCCCGGACTTGATCCGGGGTCGGAATCCAGACAAGCCCGAATTCGTCTGGATACCGGCCCCCTGCTTTCGCAGGGGCATGCTTCGCCGGTGTGACAAGTGTTTACAATAGAGTGCCCTGATTAATAATAACAGGTATGGTCGGTGTTTGAAGCGTCAAATATGAGAAGATGGTAGCCAGGCCAGTCCGCTATGCTCACCCTTCGGGTGAACGCAGACAGGAATGTCTGCGCCACTGTATAAGTCGGGGTGTTAAGGCAACCATACTTAAATGAACCCTATCCGGGCCAGTATCGAATCTGTCTCTGTTGAGGCTGCGGCTTGTGTTTTCAGATGGCTGCCGCTGAGATTAGCGAGGTTGCTCGCAGAGGCCATCGGCCTGGTGGCGGCGCATGTGATTCGACTCCGGCGGGATGTGGCTTTAGACAACATGAAGCATGCTTTCCCCGACATGAGCCGGCGGGAATTGGGAAGACTCTACTCACGTTGCTGGCGTCATTTCGCGCGGGTGGGTGCTGAGCTGGCGCGCCTCCCCCGGATGGACAGGGCTTCCATCAGCAGGTGGGTGGATCTGACCCGGCAGGTTGTGCTTGAGGATGCGCTTAAGCAGGGCAAGGGGGCCATCGTCGTCTCAGGACACTTCGGCAACTGGGAGTGGATGGGCGGCTGTATAGCCCGGATGGGATACCCGGTGACCTACGTGGTAGCCGATCAGACCAACCCGCTGGTCGACAGATGGCTCGACCGGATGAGGCGTTCGGTCGGGGTTGAGACCGTGCGGCGGGATAAGGCGGTCCGGGGAGTCCTGTCAGCGCTCAGGCGTAACCGGGCGGTGGCGATACTGTGCGACCAGGACGCCGGCGAGGCTGGTGTATTCGTGCCGTTCTTCGGACGACCGGCCTCAATCCCGCGCGGACCGGCGTTGTTCCATCTGAGAACCGGCGTGCCGATAATCTTCAGCACAGCGCCGGTAGGAAGGGATGGAAGATACCGGGTGACCCTCGAGGAGATGCATTTCACCGACCTCACCGGGGAGCGAGACCACGATGAAGAGAAGATAATGCAACAGATAACCCGCCGCCTTGAGACCGAAGTGCGGCGCCACCCCGAACAGTGGCTCTGGCTGCACCGCCGATGGAAGAGCTCACCAGGCAAGGAAACATAACCTGTAGGGGCGCACAGCCGTGCGCCCCTGCTTGCTTAACGAACGGTTGCTTGAGACCGTTTTTCAAGGTATATTGGAGAAGATGAACGATGAGTGATAAACGAGGAATTCAAGACTCAGGCACACAGGAACTCAGATCCTAAAAAATGTCCATTGAGGAGATTTTAGCCGCTGTTGAACCTCGTCTGACCCGGATAGAGGCGGAGATGGCGCAGCCGGATGTGGCATCCGATCCACGCCGGATGGCGGCTCTCGCCCGCGAACACCGTCGGCTGAGAGAGCTGCTCGATGCCCGTCACCGGATAACCAGAGTTCGCAAGGAGATCGACGAGATGCGCGAGGCGGCGGATGATCCGGAGCTGGCCGAGCTCGCCGCAGGTGAGCTGCCGGACCTCGAAGAGGAGCTGGCGCGCCTCGAAGATAAGGTCCGGACGCTGCTGGTTCCTGAAGAGCCCGAGGATGCACGCAACGCGGTGCTCGAGATCCGCGCCGGCACCGGCGGTGAAGAGGCCGCGCTGTTCGCAACCGATCTCTTCAAGATGTATGCCCGCTACATCGAGTCGCGCGGCTGGAAGGTGAAAGTCCTGGACGGACACTTCTCCGACCTTGGCGGGGTGAAGGAGCTCCTGATGTCGGTCACCGGCGAGGGGACCTATGGACGGCTCAAGCTCGAATCCGGTGTGCATCGGGTTCAACGGGTGCCTGTCACAGAGGCTTCCGGAAGGATCCACACCTCGGCGGCGACGGTGGCGGTGCTGCCGGAGGCCGAAGAGGTCGAAGTCAAGCTCGACCCACAGGACCTGAAGATAGACACCTTCCGCTCTTCAGGCCCTGGGGGGCAGCACGTCAACAAGACCGACTCAGCCGTCCGCATCACCCATCTGCCGACCGGGCTGGTGGTCACCTGCCAGGATGAAAAATCACAGATCAAGAACAAACATCACGCCCTGAATGTGCTCAGGGCGCGGCTCTTCAAGCGGGCTCTGGATGAAGAACAGAACCGGCGGGCGGTTCAGCGGCGCAGCCAGGTCAGCAGCGGCGACCGCTCCGCCAAGATCCGCACCTATAACTTCCCCCAGAACAGGATCACCGACCACCGCGTCCCGATTACCATTCACCGACTCGAAGAGGTCCTGGCCGGAGAGCTCGACCTGCTGCTGAACCCGCTCACTGAACATTTCTCCAGAGAAAAGCTGGATAACGTATTAAGTGACAAGGTTTAGTATGATTTCAAATTCCGATTACGCGACAGACCAGCTGGAATCGAACCAGTACTTTTGGTGTATAGATTTCGATATTTCAAATCCTTCGGCTGATTTAAAATATAAAGGCGACATGCTTGATGTTTATATAAATAAGGATAAAAATGAGACTGAAATAGAGATATATATCAATCTTCCTTTTGAAAGAAAACTGCTTTTAAGAGCATTACGTAATCATGTGTATGTATATACCTTTAATAGAAATAAGATTCCAATATTTTATCGAATCATGAACAAGAGATGTTATCTTAGTAACGTTATTCATCACTTGATTGAAAGAGGCGAAAATGTTCTTATTTCTTTGGAAGATCTTTGTTCAGTTATTTCTAATGCGAATGGCGTTCAATCTTGTCTGGTGAATATTTTTAAGTCAATAATAATGCTGAAATCTTCATCTGTTTATAAGGTGTCGAATGAGGGATTAGAATTTCATTCCAGTGTTTTTAACGAAGAAACAAGTTGCACAAATAATGAGTTATTAGAACTGATTCTCGATAAATATAGATTGATAAGTGAAAAGAATGATTCAATTCATCTATTTATATCAGGTGGGTATGATTCCAGGCTTGAACTTGCACTTCTCCTGTATTGGGTTGAAAAATATAAGAATAGAATTTACCTTCATCATTATTTTAGTAGTTATGACAATAATTATAATTTGGTTTGCGAAATCGCTAAAGTATTTCATTTGAACCATAATTTTGTGGATGCAAAAAGAAATCGTATTGATGGTATTGAAAGATTGTCGAGGGATCTACAATTTATATTGTTAAATTCTGGAAATTTTCAAATCGGGCTATATAGCTTTTTACCAGTCTGTTATAATATTAAAAAATTAAATGAAAATGGATTGGTAATTGGTGGAAATGTCGGACCGTTGAAAGGTCGTTCATATAGTAGAATTAAGAATATTCCAGATGATTTAATAAAATTTAATTTGCCAACACCTATGCAATTGAATAATGGTGCTAAAGAAATTTGTTTAGGACAAATTAATTATAGGAGATATAGAGATGAATTAATGGCACGTGTTGATGATATATACAGTGGGTTCAGAGATATCAGAGACCACTATAATAAAATAGAGCTAATGGATACGAGTTTAAGATATTCAGGACTTATAAGTAGGAGAATGCAACCATTGATGATGTTTTTGAAAATGCCGTTTTTACTTGAAAATGATGAAGTATGTCAAAATTTTATGGGTCTTAATTATAAAGAAAGAAGATACGCAAATTTTATTAAATATGCGATTAAACATCTTGATCCAAGACTTTTTAAAATAAAATTTATAAGCGGTAATTATGAAGAAATTATTAATCCTTATTTGTATTTATTTCGGACATATACAAAAGCAATATATCGCAGATTAAAATTGGAAAAAATTATTTTAAGTGAAAAAGAAGTAGATGATGGAATAAAAATGGATGATTGTTTGGTTGATATTAATGAAAAAGAACTACAAAGCGATGTTACAAAGAAACTTAAAAAATCCCTTGAAATAAAACTAAATAAACATCAAAATTTAAGGGAAGCATTGTCATCTCGTGCGTTTTTGTTTAATTATCAATTGTTAATTTATCTACGAACTTTAGAAAAGTTAAAGAATTGCAGATTTGAGATGAATTATTAGTTTCATAATATGAATAAAAGCGGTGTCAAATATTTTCTGCCCCAAGTAATATTAGGAATAAACAATGCGTGAAGTAACACGAGCTCAGAGGGCCCGGCTGGGGCTCTTCCTGCTGGTATCCGGCGGGGTGCTGTTGGTGTTGCTGGCGATAGTGACCGGGAGTAAGCTTTTCGAGAAGTGGGACACCTATCTGGTTCGCTACCGTGACGTATCAGTCAGCGGGCTTGAGGTTGGTGCACAGGTCAAATACCACGGTGTCCGGATCGGTCGCGTTGATGACATCTACATCGACCCGGAACAGATCGAGACGGTGGTGGTGACCCTGGCACTCGAGCACGGCACTCCGGTCAAGAGCGACGTTAAGGCGGTGGCCTCGGTTCTGTCGCTGACCGGCATAAGGATCATCGAGCTGACCGGCGGAACTACCGAAGCGCCGCTGATTGAGGTAGGATCTGAGATACCCTCCGGCGAGTCTCCCTTCCAGTTCATCACCGGCAAAGCCGAGGCGGTCTCGGAGAAGCTCGAACTGGTGCTCTCCAATCTGGCTATGATGACCGGCAGCGAAAACCGGGAGCGGTTGGCTGTTCTCATAGATAATACCGCCAACGCGCTGGATGACGTCCATCTGATACTCTCCGAAAACCGTGAGCCGTTTGCCACGATGATGGAGAATCTGGAGGTTGCTTCGGCCGATCTGCGTGAATTGACCGGTTCGGAGGCACTCAGGCGGGCCTTTGCCAGCTTCGATACAACCGCTGCGGACCTGCAGGCCGCCGAGCTGGGCAGATTAGCCGTCGAGCTGCGCGAAGCCCTGACACAGGCCCGCAACACATTCACACACTTCGACCTGACCCTGCTGAAGGGGCGGCATGACATTCTGACCTCGCTGGAGGTGATGCGTGAAGGCCTCGATTCATTCAATGAATTCACGCGTCTCATAGCCGAAGATCCCTCTCTGCTGCTGCGGGGGAAGCGGGTCGAGGAAGTTTCAGGAAGGGAGATTAGATGAGGAGGGTTTGGAGAAGTAAAAAGTTAAAAGTTACAAGTAAAAGATTAGAAGTTTTTATCTATATACTATTTTTTCTTTTATCTTTTTACTTCTTACTTTCCACCGTCGGTTGTGCGCGTCAGACTCTGGTCACCAGCTACTTTCTGATCGAATACCAGCCCACGGTCACCAATCCCCGACTGCAGCTCGATGAGCCGCTCCCTTACCGCGTCCAGGTAAGGAACTTCAAGATACCCCGCTCATACGATTCGATCCGGATTATAGCCCGCTTCTCAAGCCACCAGATAAACTATTACCGTTACAGCCTCTGGGCGGTGCGTCCCCAGATAGCCTTAGCCGACCTGCTCTCCCAGCATATCAACGCCTACAGGATGTTCCGCGACTGCCAGCGTGAATACCTCGAAGAGCGACCCGACCTTGAGATCACCGGTGAGATATACCAGATCGAGCGGTTTGAGAGCGAACAGTATACGGCTGCCCATCTGAGGATGGCCATCAACCTTTATGACTATAACAGCAACGACCGTCTGGTCAGCTACGATTTCGACCGGGAGGTGCCGATCCCTACCGGGAGTATGACCATCTTTGCCAAGGTTATAAGCGATATCGTGGCTGAGGAGACGGAGAACTTCCTGGTGAAGGTGCTGGATCACTTCCAGCCGGCTGAGGCTGACAGCGTGCAGGAGGGGGATTGATCCGGAAACTGGCCGTGGTTGTCACCGGGTTGGCGGTCCTGCTGCCATCTGAGCAGCTTATCGCCCGGGATGAGACCCTCACGGGATACGAGACCTGGCTGACCCCCTCCCCCTCGTTGCAGCTCTATATAGAAGAGCTTGACGACCGGAAGGGGCTGGGACGGATCTTCGTTCCGGCGATGACCAGCCCGGGGAACGAGCCGTTCTACGCCGTATTCCAGGAAGAGGAGTTGGTCGGTGAGAAGAGTATGGGGGCAAGCTTCTTCCTTACCCCGGGTAGTTATACGGTCATCCTCGGCACCGGCACACTCGAACAGCGCATCCGTCGTGAGGTCGAGATCCGCCGCGAGGAGACGGTCATCCTCAAGCCCGACTGGTGTGCCCTGACCATCGAGGTCATCGACGAAACCCGCAGCTACTTCAAGCAGGACCTGCAGATATTCCGGGTGGCGACTCTCGAGAGCTACGGCATATTGCCCTTTATCAACCCTGAGTTAGGCGAACAGCTACAGACACTTATCCTGCCGTCGGGGCTGTATAAGGTCGTAAAGCGGGGGGCCGACTTTAACACCTACGTCAACTTCGCCACGGTTCTGCTCGAACCTGGAACCTATACCCCATACACCATCGTCATCGACTCTGAAAGCGGCGACTTCAAGGGCGCCGGCATCCTGACCGCGGCTGCGCAACTCCGTCAGCGCCGAAACTGGAGCCTGTTCGGGGCGGTGCATGGGCATGCGATTCTGACCAGCGCCAATGACAAGAGCTCCAAGGATATCAAGACCAACCTCACAATCTTGAGCCAGTTCGAGAACCGGCTGCTGTTCGACCGGTTTCCTCACTACTATCTGTCGAACAACCTGCTGGAATTGGGGGCGCTGCGTCAGGAGGGCGCCAAGTTCATCATCGACCGGGACCGCTTGCAGCTCAAGAACACATACGTTTACTACCTGCTCGACTGGTTGGGTGGATACGGGCGGTTTGAGGTCACTACACACCTGTTTCCCGCCACCATCCAGTTCGACCCTCCACGGGATGTGATCTTCCTCGACTTGGAGGGAAGGGAGAAGAGGCAGGAATTAAATGACACTGAGGTTGAATCGGCGCCAGCCCTGTTCCCATTTGAGTTGAAAGAGGGGCTGGGGGTCAATGTGACTCCGCTGAAGACCTTCATCGCCCGGCTGAGCCTGCGCACCGGGTTTGGCTTCCGTCAGACATATAACCGTGATGTATATCAGGAACGCAAGGATCTGGAGCGCATCGATACAACCAGAAACATAACCGTAACATACATCGAGCGCGTTGAAGACAGTTTCCGGCGCGGACTCGAGACCTCGCTTATCTCCAATCTGGCGCTACTGCGCAACCTGATTATAACCACCGACCTCGATGTATTTTTCCCCTTCAATGAATGGAACAAGCCCGAGTTAGACCTCGAGAACTTCATCAGCCTGGGTGTGACCAAGAACATCTCCATCGAGCATACCCTCCGCATCGAACGAACACCGGCTGACTATGACTGGACGATCCAGGAGCAGTTTGTCTCGATTCGCTTCAGTTACTTCCTGTTTTAGTCAGATGGCGGCGATCAAAGACAGTCCGGTTTTCACAGTCCGCGAGACCGGCATCAAGCTGACGACTTCCCTCTCCCGCGGCGGTGCGCCCCGGTTGCTGGATGGGCTGACTCAGGCGGTTAAGAGGATGAAGGGGGAGCGGGTGGAGGTGGACCTGTCGGAGGTGGACAGACTCGACAGCCTGGGGGCGTCGCTTTTAGCCGAGCTGGTGGTCAAGAGTCATCTGATGGGCAAGGAGGTGGTCTTCACCGGGGCTTCCGAGGCGGTCGAGCGGGGTCTGGAGCGGTATTACTTCCCCGCACCGGAGCTGGTGCTTCCTGAGGAGAAACCGCACCGGCTGGAGTCGCTCGGCGAGCGGATTGTAAGTCTTTGGGAGGCGGCGGGTGAGCTGTTGCTGCTTGTGTCGGAGACGACCTACTGGTCGGTGGTGGCGCTCTGGCGCGGGGAGGGTCATCGGCGCGGTGCCGTGGAGGCGCAGGCTATGGCCATCGGGGTGGGGGCCCTGCCGGTCATCGCGTTGATATCCTTCCTGATCGGACTGATCCTGGCGCTGCAATCCGCCGAGCAGCTCAGGCAGTTCGGTGCCAACATCTATGTGGCGGACTTAGTGGCGATCTCTATGGCGCGGGAGATGGGACCATTGATGACCGCCATTCTGCTGGCCGGTCGCAGCGGCGCGGCCATCTCTGCTGAGATAGCCACGATGACAGTATCGGAAGAGATCGACGCCCTCCGCACTATGGGACTGCATCCGGTTCGTTACGTGGTGGTGCCCAAGGTGTGGGGAATCCTCCTCACCGCGCCGCTGCTTATGGTCCTGTCGGTGGTCATCGGCATCGCCGGGGGGTTCGTGGTGGCGGTGACCAGTCTCGACCTGTCGCCGCAGGCATTCACACTGGAGGTGACCAG
This sequence comes from Calditrichaeota bacterium AABM5.125.24, assembly GCA_002127415.1. Taxonomy (GTDB): domain Bacteria; phylum Electryoneota; class AABM5-125-24; order Hatepunaeales; family Hatepunaeaceae; genus AABM5-125-24. Next base: position 894 of record MWJR01000100.1, on the reverse strand, counting down.
CGCGTTGTATATGAAGGACATCCTCACCGGGCTGGTTAAAACGGTGGTGTTCGCCTGGCTGATCGTCATCCTGGCCGCCTTTTTCGGCTTCCGGGTGAAGGGCGGGCCGGAAGGGGTCGGCCGGGCGACCACATCCTCCGTGGTGGCAAACATCTTCGCTGTCATCGTGGCGGACTGCGCGCTGGGGCTGTTGTTTTATCTGTGAAGTGTGATAACGAGGAGGGTCGACATTCCTGTTATGATCTGTAATCCTTAAAAGAGACGAATTATGAAAGATAAGATATCGGCTGTATTAACAGGGGTTTCCGGTGAGTATTTTGTAGCCGCAGAGTTATCACGACGAGGATATATAGCTTCTATTACGCTGCGAAATACTAAAGGTATTGATATTCTGGCTTCAAACGAGGATGCTTCAAAATCTGTAGGCATTCAGGTAAAGACAAATCAGGGAAAACGGAAAGCATGGTTGCTGAATAAAAAAGCAGAAGGATATTTTGAAAAGGACCTGTTTTACATTTTTGTAAACCTGAAAGGTGAAGGTGAAAAGCCAGATTTCTATGTCGTTCCCAGTAAGGTAGTAGCTGATTTTGCGCGTGAAGACCATAAAAAATGGCTGGAGACACCGGGGAAAAGAGGCCAGGAGCATAAAGTCACTTCAATGAGAATGTTCAAAGATTATGATGATAAATATTTAGAAAGATGGGATATATTGCGATTATAGATTAATATTTATTCATTAGATATTTTATCACGCTTTCAGCGCGACGACCGACAGGAATGTCGGTCCTCCCCGATTTAGGTCGGCCCTCCCCGCAACGAAGGATAGGAAAACGACAAATAACAACTTGCCCCCACTGGCCCGCGTAACCGACCTCACCGCCTACTACGACGAGC
>MWJR01000194.1 GCA_002127415.1 Calditrichaeota bacterium AABM5.125.24 | reverse complement strand
AGTGTCATTGCGAGCGAAGCGAAGCAATCTCAAATATCGCGTCGTCACTTCGTTCCTCGCGATGACAGGGAAGATGGCCTTTACCCGCCGACGGTTGCCGAGATGAGCGAGCCCATCGTCATCCGTGGGGTGCGGCTGGTCAAGGTCACCACCTATCCGATCCAGTATGATCACGCTTCCGGCAGCTATATCCACAACGAGCGGATAGAGACCGAGATCCGGTTCACTGGTGAGGAGCCGGTCAACCCGGCCCGGATTCCGGTTCGTCGCAACCGCAGCCGAGAGTTTCTGAAATATATGCGCGCCCTGGCGATTAACGGTGACGAGGTGGGCCGCGACGACCCCGACCGGGACGCCGAGCCGGAGAATGTCGGCCACTACCTGATTGTGGCGCACGAGAACTGCATACAGTATGCGGCTCCCTTTATCGAATGGCGGCGCAAGGCCGGATACAAAGTCGATATTTTAGCGGCCAGAAACCCAACCGATTACAACTCGGTCAGGAGTGAAATCGAGGATATTTACGAGGCCTACCTTGACGAAGGGGTGGATCCATTTGAATATATCCTTCTGATCGGCGACCGTTCGAGTTACGGTCATGGACCGCCCCCCGGCTGGCAGCTGGCAGCGCAATCGGGTCATGGGGACTACTGGTATGCCCTGCTTGAGGGTCGCGACGATTTTCCCGACGTTGCGATAAGCCGCTGGCCAGGCGGGAGTCGAAATACGCTGGAGCTTATGGTGGGGCGGACGCTGATGTATGAGGCCACCCCCTATATGGACGACACCTCCTGGTTCACCCGCGGCGCGACCTATTCGCAGCACTGGGGAAACAGCCCGAACCGCGCCTGGCACCTGAGCCTGCCCACCAGCATCCGCTGGGGAGAACAGGTGCTTAAGAGTCTCGGTTTCGATGATGTATACTATTACGAAGACTTTGATTTCGACCAGTATGCCTCGAGGCTTGGTCCGGAGATCACCGAGCTGTTGAACGAGGGGCAAAACGTGATGCTCGGTCGGGCCGAGCTCTACTGGTTTACGAGCAGACCTTCCAACAGGAATTGGAGTGATTTCGATAGAGACGTTGGTGATAACGTGATCTTTCCGATGGAGATCAACACCTGTGGGCATGGGGAGTGGTCCCGCGAGAGTATGTTCCGTCAGGGCAGCGGCGAGCATCTGAAGGGTTTCGTGGCCACGACCTTTACCTGGAGCGGTCCGAAGACCCTTCCCAATACCGCAATCTGGCTGGAGATGGTGAGCGGTGTGATGCTGCGCGATCTGCCATTCGGCTGGGGATACTCGCTTGGCATCACCGCCTTCGAACGTTATCTGGACCAGGTGTCATCCAGCGTCCAATGGTACAGAATTAACGTGAACGACTTCGGTGATCCGGGGCTCCAGCCGTGGATAGGGGTGCCACGTGTGCTGGACTTTGAATATACCGACGTTTTCACTTCGGAGACCAGGATGGTGGAGGTTCATGTCTTCGACCCTGATGACGACGACGACGACGTGGCTGGGGCTCAGGTGACCTTCTACGCCCCGGGTGATATGCCCGACTGGGACGAGGACGAATACGCGGGCTACGACGGGATGTTTATGGTGACGAAGCGGACGGACGCCGATGGGATGGCCCGCTTCGTGTTTGACGAGGATGTGAGGTTTGAGGATGACGAGACCGTGTTCGTGACCGTTACGGGCCGCGACATCCTGCCGCTGTTCGGCGAGATCGAGGTTACCGAACCGCAGCGGGCCGTCGAGCTCGGCGACTACGATCTGACCGAAAGCGAAGGCAATCGGAACGGCGAGGTGAACCCCGGCGAGACATTCAGGCTGGGGTTGACAGTCAGGAATGTCGGGCGGAGTGAGCTGGAAGAGGTAACGGCGGTGGTCAGCAGTCTTTCTCAATGGATAGAGGTGGAAGAGAACGAGGTCTCCTTCGGTGATATAGGTGCCGGGCGCGAGGCTCGTGGTGAAGATGAGGTGACGATTCACATCTCGCCGGTCTGTCCGGATGGCGAGAGCCGCCCGGTGACCCGTCCGGAGCTGTTGGTGGAGTTCCACAGCGGGGAGGATGTCTGGCGTTCCGGTATCAGGCTGGATCCGGTGGCGCCGAACTTCATGGTGCGCGAGGTGGTGGGGGGTATGGTGATAGATGTGGGGGCCCAGGACCTGGACATCGACATCGAGAACGTGGGTGGGTTGGACGCCCCTGAGGTCAGCGCCATACTGGTCTCGCAGGGCTTAGGGATCAACGTGGTCGTGGAGGAGGGTTCCTATCAGTCGATAGAGGCCGGGGGACACGCCGCTCTGGAAGGGAGGCGTTTTAATGTGGCCGGCAACAGTATCGTGGTCCCCGGCTCCCGCTTCGAGATGCTGCTGATACTGAGCTCCCAGGACGGCTTTGTGGACACGGCCTGGTTTGAGCTGCAGGTTGAGGAGTCCCGCGCTGACGCACCGCAGGGGCCGGACGGTTACGGATATGTCTGTTTCGACGATACCGACGACGACTGGGGCATGGCGCCTGAGTATGAGTGGATTGAGATCAGCCCCCGCGCCGGTGACCCCGACTTCAACGGCACATGCATCGATTTCAGGATCGGCACGCCTCCCAATTATATGGGTGAATGCGAGGTTGTCGATCTCGGTTTCATCACTCAGTTCTACGGTATTGAATACACCAAGGTGTCCATTGCCACCAACGGTTTTATTGGGATGGGAGAGCAGCCGAACATCACGAACTTCCAGAACTGGCCGCTGGACAGGGGCTTCGGGGGCGGCGTCGGGATGGTGGCGCCGTTCTGGGACGATTTGAGGCTGAACGATGAGTCGGGGATTTACTACTACCACGACAGGGAGGAGGCTCGGTTCATAGTGGAGTGGTATAAGCTCAGGCACGCCAGCGGCGGAAACGATGACCTGACGTTTCAGGTGATAATTTACGACAAGCGCTTCTGGATTACCGCCACCGGTGACCAGATGATACTGTTCCAGTATAAGAGTATATCGAACGTTACCAACGTCCGTGGCGGTGATACGCAGTGGGTTGATAACGTTCCTTACGCCTCGGTGGGGATATCGAGCCCGGATGGGACGACGGGGATCAACTATAGCTATGACAACGAGTATCCCGAGACTTCGGCTCACCTTGAGGACCGCCGTGCGATTCTGTTTGCGACCTCGATGCAGTATTTCCGATCCGGTTTCCTTCACGGACGCGTGATCGATGTTGAGACCCGCCAGCCGATAGAAGACGCCACCGTGCACACCAACTACGGCTTTGCAGCCAGAACCAATGCTGACGGATACTGGTTCATCCACGACGCCCTGGCCGAAGTGCCGTTTCATATCACCGCCACCAAGCTGGGCTACAACGATTCCACCTACAGCGACACGCTTCTGGCCGAGGACGACACCCTGGTCATCGACTTTGCCCTGCTGCACCCTGAGTTCACCTCTTCAGTGATGTCGCTTGGCGCTTTGCTCGACCCTGGGTTTTCAGT
>MWJR01000280.1 GCA_002127415.1 Calditrichaeota bacterium AABM5.125.24 | reverse complement strand
AGATGTAGGATGGGTGAAGTGAAACGAAACCCATCATTATGTCCGGTGGGTTTCGCTTGCGCTACACCCACCCTACTGACGAATACTTTGCTGTCAGGTGAGGGCACCTGACAGCACAGATAAAACAGCTTAAGGGAGGAATGGGAGATGAAATACGATCGCATCTGGAACTTCAACCCAGGGCCCGCCGCGGTCCCGCTGGAGGTGCTCGAGCAGGTTCACGAGGGTTGGTTCAACTATGTTGGCACCGGGATGAACGTTATGGAGATGTCTCACCGCTCCAAGGAGTATGATGAGATCCACAACCACACCGCTGCGCTGGTGAAGCAGCTTCTGGGTCTCGGTGACGAGTTCCACGTGCTGTTTCTCCAGAGTGGAGCCAGCCTGCAGTTTGCGATGGCGCCGATGAACTTCCTGGGGGAGGGTAAGGTTGCCGACTACATCAACACCGGCTCCTGGTCCACGAAAGCCATCAAGGAGGCAAAGCTGTTCGGCACGGTCAATGTCGCCTTTGACGGCAGCCGGTTCAACTACACACACCTTCCTTCACCAGTGGAGTTGAAACTGACTCCGGGCGCGGCATACGTTCACCTGACCAGCAATAACACCATCAAGGGCACCCAGTTCCTTAGTTTTCCTGACACAGGCGGCGTGCCCCTGTTCGCCGATATGTCGAGCGACATATTCTCTCACCGTTTCGACTCCAGGCCTTTCGGGCTGTTCTACGCCGGCGCCCAGAAGAACCTCGGTCCCTCCGGCGTGACGCTGGTTGTCATCCGCGATGATGTTCTTCGATCCGCTCGCGAGGGGCTGACCACGATGCTCTCCTACAAGACCCATGTTGACAATAACTCGCTGTTTAACACCCCCAACACCTTCGGGATCTTCTTTATGGGCAGGGTGCTGCAGTGGGTGGTCGATATGGGGGGTCTCGAGGTGATGGAGAACCGCAACCGCTCCAAGGCCGAGCTGCTGTATGGCTTTATGGACCAGAACTCCGATTTCTACAAGGGCACGGTCGATGAGGGGAGCCGGAGCTGGATGAACGTCTGTATGCGTCTGCCCGACGAAGAGCTGGAGGCGAGGTTCGTCGCTGAGGGCAGGACTGCCGGCTTCATCGGGCTGAAAGGTCACCGCAGCGTGGGCGGCATCCGGGTCTCGATGTATAACGCCATCCCGGTCGATGCCATCCGCGACCTGGTCGAATTTATGAAGCAGTTTATGGCTGAAAATGGATGACAAGCGGGGTTTGAGATTTTTGGGTAGGGGCGCGATTCATCGCGCCCGTCGAGCGGGCGTCATAAATGCCGCCCCTACCGGGGAAAATTATTTCACCCGTGGTCGGAGGTTTTATTCAGGATGATACACAGGAACGAAAAGCAGCCGATTATAAACCGGCGATAGGTTTATTAGTTAACAATTGGGGTATAACGGTGAAGATTCTGATTAACGACGGGATGTCGGCCGAGGGGATCCAAATGCTCCGTCAGGCCGGCCATGATGTGTTCGACACTAAGATCCCGCAGGAGGAGCTGCCTTCCCGTATCGGCGAGTTTGACGCCATTGTGGTTCGCAGCGCCACCAAGGTGCGCAGTGACGTCATCGACGCGGGAACCGGACTCAAGGCCATAGTTCGCGGCGGGGTGGGGGTGGACAATATCGACGTCGCTTATGCCGAGTCGAAGGGGATCAAGGTTATGAACACCCCCGCGGCGAGTTCGGCGTCGGTGGCCGAGCTGGCCCTGGCGCATATGCTGGCCCTGTCCCGCTTCCTGGTTCAGGCTAATCTGACTATGCGGGATGGGAAGTGGGAGAAGAAACAGTATAAGGGGCGCGAGCTGGCCGGAAAGACCCTCGGCATCCTGGGGCTGGGCCGTATCGGCAATGAGTTGGCGAAAATGGCTCTGGCGCTGGGGATGAAGGTTATCGCCTACGATCCTTACGTAACCTCGACTGACCTGGATGTGGAGCTGCTGCCGATGGACGAGGTTCTGCCCCGGGCGGATTACCTCTCGCTGCATATGCCCTACGACAAGGCGGCCGGGCATGCTGTCGGCCCCGTTGAAATCGAGAAGATGAAAGATGGGGCATTCCTCATCAACTGCGCTCGAGGCGGTGTGGTGTCCGAGAAGTCGCTGCTTGCGGCTCTCAACTCCGGCAAGCTGGCCGGAGCCGGGATCGATGTCTTTATGGAGGAGCCGAACCCTTATCCGGAACTGATTCATCATCCCAGGGTGAGCGTGACCCCGCATATCGGGGCTTCAACTTCCGAAGCTCAGGAACGGATCGGGAATGAGGTGGCGACGCTGCTGATCGAACATTTCAAGTAGAGAGCGGTGGCAGGGGTGGGGTCCCGCCCCGTCTCTGCCATCCATTCTAAATGTCAGCACCCTCACTGTTCCCCAACTCCTTGACTCCTAAAAGCATCCAGATTATTTTAATAGCGGCGAATTCTATCTGGATATCTTTGACGGCAGGTTCTATTAACACTACTTCGTTGAGTAATCGCTGTCATTGCGAGCGAAGCGAAGCAATCTCAACTGTTTATCGGAAAAGATTGCTTCGGCACTTCGTGCCTCGCAAAGACCAGTAATAACAGTAACATAACAAACATACTTATTGATGAATACTTTCTGATTGATTGGCTGGTGACGATGGTGAGCCTAAATACATTCAACTCTCTTTTTAAGGTAGGTGCGGCACTCTTGCCGCGCACTTGCCCGACAGGAGTGTCGGGCCTACCAAGTTCATTGGTGTCAGGTGGGGGCACCTGACACCACAACTGTAAAGTGCCTCCATTAGTAAAATAATCTAAAAAACTGAACAATGAAGCTCTAATTTAGAGGTGTGCTATGCCTTTCAGGCGGACATTTCTTGCGGCGATAGTTATTCTGTTGCCTTTATCAGCCGCGGCTCAGCTTGCCTTCGAGCCGGGGCTGGGGGATGGGTTGCAGTTCGAGGATACAAGCGTCGATGAGACCGGCGAACTGCAACTCACGGTCATTTCAAATCCCCAGAACGATGTGCTACAGGATGTCCAGCTGCAGAACGAGCTGGATGTCTTCCGGGCCGAGCCTGCTAACTTCCAGTTGGAACCCTTCCAGAGTAGGAACGTCACCCTATTCTTCCGTCCCGACGAGGAGGGGGAGTTCGAGGATGAGCTGGTCATCACCACCAGGAACTTTCGATATACCACGCTGATGACCGGTCGGGGAGTCGTGGAAGGAGAACCGGAGATCCGGGTGGATTCGGTTGAGGTTGAGCTGTTAATCGAGGAGCAGGATCAGAGGGCGGAGGCTCAGGTGACCGTCGGCAATGATGGTGACGCCGACCTCGAGTTCGAGGTAGTGCGGTATGACTCGGTTCTGTGGCTGGAGGTGGAGCCGATGGAAGGGACGGTTGAACCTGACGAGGAGACCGACCTGACCTTCGCCACCACCGACCAAATCCCCGATAACGGCGAGTATGAGACCGTGGTCGTCATCAATTCCAACGATCCGGAACGCCCGGAGGTGGAGGTAAACGTCAGCCTGATTG
>MWJR01000277.1 GCA_002127415.1 Calditrichaeota bacterium AABM5.125.24 | reverse complement strand
ATAGTTGACAGTCACTAAAGACAGCTCCTGCTTATCCCCCCTTCTATTGAAGGGGGGAATAAAAGGGGGGTTGTGCTTTTATCTCACAATGTATACGATAGATACAATATTATTAAGGGGTGCAGGTAATAGCTTACACTTTCTACCCCCCCTTACTCCCCCCCTGCAATAGCAGGGGGGGTGATTAAGGGACTGTCTATTATAAAATGGTCGGAGTAATACATCAGGTCAAGTTGAAAGAGCTGGTCGTCATAAGCGGTAAGGGGGGGACGGGCAAGACAAGCATCGTGGCGTCATTTGCCGCATTATCCCAGAAGGCGGTTCTGGCCGACTGCGACGTCGATGCCGCCGACCTCTATCTGATCCTGGAACCGAGTATCCAGCAGCGCGGAACGTTTCTCGGCGGCAAGGTCTCGACCATCCGCCAGGAGCTCTGCACGGGGTGTGGCATCTGTCCTGATCTGTGCCGATTTGACGCCATTGAGAAAAACAGCAATTTCACCAATAACGGTGAGCTGTTTTCAATCGACCCCATAGCTTGCGAGGGGTGCGGCGTATGTGTATATTTCTGCCCGGAGAATGCCATCGACCTGGAGGATAAGGTTGCCGGCGAGTGGTTTATCTCTGAAACCCGCTTCGGTCCTATGGTGCACGCCAGGTTGGGGATAGCCGCAGAGAACTCGGGAAAACTGGTCACGCTGGTGAGGCGGAACGCCCAGCGGATTGCAGATGAGCGCGGATTGAGCCTGATTATCGTGGATGGTTCGCCGGGGACGGGCTGTCCGGTCATCTCATCGGTTACCGGCGCCAGCCTGGTGCTGGTCGTCACTGAGCCGACAATGTCCGGTCAGCACGACCTGGCGAGGGTCGCGGAGCTGGCCGATCACTTCAAGATACCAACTGTGATCTGTGTGAATAAGTGGGACCTCAACCCATCGATGTCCAGCAGCATCGAGGATTGGGCGGATGGGCGCGGGATCGAGGTTGTGGGTAAAATCAGATATGACCCTGCAGTGACAAAGGCTATGATTGAAAAGCGCAGCATCGTTGAATACTCAAATGGTGAGATCGCCCAAGAGATCGCAGCGATGTGGGGGCTGGTGACAGACCGGATCAGTCAGTAAGCATTAACTTGGGTGTCTGACGGAAACTCCCGACATAACCTCTTCATTATGTTTGGGTTGGCTGGGTATTTCATTCAATTCAAAAAGTCACTCTCAACCGAGAAACACTATGTCTGTCAAGGATAATCTTCTTTTAGACTGCGCTAACTGCGATGATCGAATCTGTCGTGACGGCGCTGATTGCACCGGGACAGCAGAGGAGATCGGGCGGCTATACGACGAGCCTTCAGTCCGTCGGATGCAGGCGGTTGCCACCTCTATAGAGGCTAACTTTTATTTTAAGGTGCCGCGTCTCCGTGAACTGATAGAGTTCGGTAAGGAGATGAATTACAAGAAGGTCGGGGTCGCCTTCTGTATCGGTTTGGCCGAGGAGGTCAAGGTTTTCTGCGACATTCTATCGAACCATTTTGAGGTAACCTCGGTTGTCTGCAAAGTGTGCGGCATTGACAAACGCAACTACGACCTGGTTCAGATAGATAATAGCCGGTTTGAGGCCATCTGCAATCCGGCCGGTCAGGCGGAACTGCTTAACCGGCAAGCCACCGACCTGAACGTCATATTCGGACTCTGTATGGGGCATGACATTATCTTCTCGCAGTTTTCCAGGGCGCCCGTCACCACCTTTGTCGTCAAAGACCGGGTTCTCGCGCACAACCCCATAGGCGCCCTCAACTCACAATACTACAGAAAAGAACTTCTGAGGTTATAACCCTGGATTATCAATGAACAAGGGAAAAAACAGCGAAAAAGCCAGCGCCTCCGACCCCGAGGCAGAACATCGTGCAAAGCTTAAGGCCCAGGAATTTGCCGACTACCGGGACATCGCCATTCGTATGGATAAAATAGGTCACAAGATTCTGGTCCTTTCCGGCAAGGGCGGGGTCGGGAAGAGCACCGTGGCCGTCAACCTGGCTGTATCGCTGGCGAGGGCAGGCAAAAAGGTGGGGCTGCTGGACATAGATATCCACGGTCCGAGCATACCGCAGATGCTGCAACTGAGGAATGAGGACCTGAAGTTAAAGGAGGGGGTTATTCTTCCGGTCAATTATAAGAATAACCTTAAGGTTATGTCCATGGGGCTCTTGATGGAAGGGCGGGATGAAGCCGTAATCTGGCGCGGACCGTTGAAGATGAAGGTGATAAAGCAGTTCCTCAAGGATGTGGAGTGGGGGGAACTGGACTACCTGATTGTAGATTCACCGCCGGGAACCGGGGATGAACCGCTCTCCATCGCGCAGCTTATCCCCCGTGCCGACGGGGCTGTGATAGTTACGACCCCTCAGGAGGTTTCGATATCGGAGGTCAGGCGGAGCATCTCGTTCTGCCGCAAGATGTCGATGGACATCCTCGGTGTGATTGAGAATATGAGCGGCTTCATCTGTCCTGGATGCGGCGCGAAAGTGAACATCTTCGGAACCGGCGGCGGTCCAAGGATGGCCGAGGATATGGGTGTGCCGTTCCTGGGCAGCATACCGATAGACAAAGGGATAATGGAGGCCTGCGACGAGGGAAGACCGTATCTGGAGCAATATCCAGTCACCGAAACCGCAAAGGAATTTGAAAAAATCATAAAGCAGCTTACGACGGGCCAGACTGAGGATGACACGAAGGACATCGAGGCTAAAAGTGACGACCAGACCATCCGGATAGCCCTGCCGATAACGGCCGATAAGCTCTTCGCGCACTTCGGGCATTGTGAGGCGTTTGCGATATTTGACGTCCAGGAGGAGAGCAAAAAAATCGTGAACAGGTTTGAAATATCCGCCCCCGGGCACCAGCCGGGACTGCTGCCGGGCTGGCTGCACCAACAGGGTGTTAACGTAGTCATAACAGGCGGAATGGGCTCGCGGGCTCAGGAGCTGCTGGTCAGGGAGGGGATAAAGTTTATAATCGGCGCGCCTGAGGACAATCCTGAGGCCATTGTCAATTCGTATCTGGCAGGTTCATTGGTTGCCGGTGAAAATATATGTGACCATTAAGGGCTGAGTTAGGGAAGAATCAGGACAATCGAGATGCTGAGGTGGCAAATCGGTCGGTGATATTAAGGGGGGCATTTTATAGTTGACATTGAGCTCTGTCATTCCGACGCAGCAGTCTGTCCGAGAATGCAGGATTTGGCAAGGCGGACGCCCTCGTCCGCCATTCAAGTTATTGTTTTTTACGGGCGCACGATGGCGTGCGCCTTGCCCGCTGTTTTATTTACGGATATATCCCAAGTGTCTAACATTAGTTGCACGCAGTAATAACTGCAATTATTAAGGGGTGCAATTTAATCTTGTATTATGATTAATGTCGACTGGGTGGCCTGTCCAGCCCGCTGGACAGGTTTATCATATCGCCACTCGATAAAGCAATACCCATTACAGTTTTAGGATAAACGTGGCGGGACAAGCCCGCCACGCCACACCTCCAGTTTTAGCGGG
>MWJR01000105.1 GCA_002127415.1 Calditrichaeota bacterium AABM5.125.24 | reverse complement strand
CGGACAGACTGCTACGTCGGAATGACAGTCCGGCAGCTGCCGGATCAATGTCAACTATAAAATGCCCCCCTTAATAGCAGCTTCTCTAAAACGTATTAAGCTGCCAGTTGCAATCTGTCTTCAGGATGCGGGAGGTACTGGCAAATCATTCCTTATGGAGAGAATTCTTGGCGAAATGATATTCGGCATAGATGAGGCTTTTCGTATGTTCGGAACAGATGACTTACGCGAACAATGGACTGATTGGATGGTTGGCAAACATTTGCTGTTTGGAGATGAAATTGGTGCTAGCAAGAGGGATGACCGAAACCGTATTGAGGATAATCTTAAAATCTGGATAACCAGCAGGAAATTTCGCCTGCGACGCATGCACCGTGATCCAGAAATGGCAGACAATAATTTCAACATAATAATAGCGACTAATAAGGATAATCCAATACAATTAGTTGATACTGATCGTCGATGGACTTTTTTCACACCAGGTCAAAGTCATGAACCGACCCCCGAAGAGAGAAAGCAAGGTATACGACCCTGGCATCTGCGCGCGAATCCAGCATGGAAGGCATTGGGAATAGCGAGTGAGATAGAGGGGAGGGAACGAGTACAGGAAGAAGCCCCTTATCTTGCCCTTTATCTCCTGCTTTTAGAACCAGATCAAGAAATGTTGATGAACGTAATACAAACTGAAGCACGTAAGAAGATGATCGAGGAACAGAGAGATCGATTTGTGGATTTCGCATATAGGGTCTATAATAAAGACGCAGACTGGTTTGAGGATAATGCTGATCCCGATAACGCTAAAATAAAAGCCCTTGGCGATGTCATTGATAAAACAATTGTTTTGGACAGAATTAGGACAGCCGTAAAAGACCTCGCGAACGATCTACGATCTGGGAAGGATTATGTTGTTGTTGATGAGGCTTACCTCGTCTTCAATGCGATCAACACAGATGGTCATACTACAAAGAATCAGCTAAACACAAATCTCACACGAACCGGAGTTTTAAAAAGTGAACGCACGTATGTCGAGCGGGATGGAGGTAGAAAACAGGTGCGTGTTTATCGAATTGTACCAGGTGCTTTGTGATGTGTCTTGTTTTATTGGCCTTGTCTTACATCTGTCTTGTGTTAAATATCTAATATATAAGTAGTTATGCAACTATAAGACAGTAAGACGGCTATACACGCAATTATTTCATTGAGGGATACATACGTGAAGTCGTGTATTGTTCGTTTTCCAACTGTAAAATTCCCAATTTATCTGTCTTATTGTCTTATGGCTACGTAATTTATTGATTATTATGGATATAGCGCAAGACAAACACAAGACGGAGAAGAGACGGAATACTGTTAGTGTCTTGTAGATGAAGTCATCTACTTAAATATCAAATACATCGAACAAATAAGCTTCAGAATCTGCAGTGGGCTGTGATTTCACGATGATAAAATGATAATTTGATAATATAGCAGGTTAAGTATTGTCATTTCGGAATTTACGCAGGCCCATCATTTTATCATTTTATCATTCCAAATGAAAATATCCCGCCACATTCGCTATATCGACATCGAGGGGGCGAACTACTGCTTCCGTAGGGACATGCGGTTCGATCCGCCCATGGAAGTTGAGTTAGGCTGAGGGAGTGTATGGTGGTATACGATCCTGATTTCCTGCTGAGGAATCCCGATCTGCACAGGGTGCTATTCGGTTTAACTCACGATGAAGTGTGGATTGAGATTGAATCGCAGGCTGAAGACGAATATGGCAACTCGTGGTTACGGAGCGATTACGAGACCACGGTGAGGTTGATAAAAGAACTGGCTCGCAACAACCCGCAGAGCTTTGAGAAATTCGTCGTTACGCTGCAGGAGGCAGAAGGTCTGGATGAATTTCCCATTAGGCGGCGGTGCCGTATCATTTACTTCCTTTTATCCGCCTATGTAGATTGGCGAGACAGTCGGCACCAGGTGTTCACATACGGAGGTGATCAGGTTACGACTTTATTGTATGAGAAGGTGTATAATGGTGAACCACGTATCAGTATAGACTTCCAGCACATCATTGATCGGCTTCGGCGATACGAGCCTTCTCGGGAACAGGCGGATGTCTGGGCAGATCTTTTAGGCAGCGCTTTAAAGCGTCCAGAAGTACGTGGGCAAGTATCTTCAGGAATTGTGCGTGACGCCGGTCGGATGCGAAAGCGTCGTCAGAAAGAATAAGGCACGGGTATTGATTACACCCGTGCTTTTTCGTTAGATGGATGGACCAGGTAGCTATGGTTGGCGATACTGTCTGGAATGGTAGCGCGTAGGGGACTCGAACCCCTGTTACCGGCGTGAGAGGCCGGCGTCCTAACCGCTGAACGAACGCGCCGAAGATTAAATCCATACCCTAACCGGGTGGTTACTTTTGAACCTCACAAAATATAATAGTTCCCTTACCTGGAAACAACCCTGATTATGTTTCAAAGTGTGACCTTGCTGGTCATTCAGCTTCCATCAAAGCCTATTTCACCGATTTCGGCTTCGACCGCTTCCACAATCATACCACCACGCACCAGTTCTAAGATCCTGGCGATGTCGGGATACAGCACCCGGTCATCTTCGAGGTGAGTGACGACTTCGCGGATCTTCCGGTGGGCGGCGCCCGTTCCCCGTCCCGGTTCGAGCGGCCGTCGGAAATCGAAGGCCTGCGCCGCCGACATCATCTCGATGGACAGCACAGCCCCCACATTGCGCAGTATCTCCCCGCACTTGCGCACCGCGATGGGGGTCATAGCGACGTGGTCCTCCTGGTCGGCCGAGACGCTGATCGAATCGACCACCGCCGGATGTGATAATATCTTGTTTTCGCTGACCAGCGCTGCGGCGGTGTATTGAGCGACCATAAAGCCGGAATTAAGACCCCTCCCCTCGACCAGGAAGTCGGGCAGACCGGAGAGGGTTGGGTTGAGCAGCCGGTTGGTGTGCCGCTCGGAGAGATTGGCGATCTCGGACATCGCCATTGCCAGAAGGTCCATCGCCAGAGCGATGTTCTGGCTGTGGAAGTTCCCACCGGCGAGGTAGTCCTCGTCCTCGGTGATGAAGACCGGATTGTCGGCTGTGGAGTTAATCTCGGTCTCGACCTGGTCGAGGACATATCGCCAGGCATCGACGCTCGGCCCGATGACCTGTGGTGTGCAGCGCATCGAATAGCCGTCCTGCACCTTGCCGGATGCGTCGGCGATGATACGGCTACCCTCCATCAACCGCCGCAGGTGGAGCGCGACGGTGTTCTGTCCATAAAAAGGGCGGATGGCGTGCAGTCTGGCGTCGTAGGCTGACTGAACCCCTTTCAGGGCGTCTATGGTCATCGCTGCGGAAATGATGGCGTTCTTGAGCAGATTGCGGGCGTCCACCAGCTCGAGCGCCGCTCCAGCCACCGACATCTGGCTGCCGTTAATCAGCCCCAGCCCCTCCTTAAATGTAAGATCTATGGGTTGGATGCCAGCCTTCTCGAGTGCCTTTCCGCCTGGCATCCGCTGGCCCTGATAGTATGCCTCCCCTTCGCCGAGGCAGACCTCGGCTATCTGTGACAGCGGCGACAGGTCGCCCGATACCCCCAGCGACCCCTTCTCGAG
>MWJR01000246.1 GCA_002127415.1 Calditrichaeota bacterium AABM5.125.24 | reverse complement strand
CCTTATTATCGATACCCTTTACTGCCTGGATGAGATCACCGACACATGGCCGGGGCTCGGGTTCGCCTGGCGCTCTTCCGATCCGGATGACAGCGACCTTTACACTATCCCTCTGGAATTTCGCTACTACCTGGAGAAGGTCCCGCACGACACGGTCTGGGAGTGGGTTTCGACCGGGTGGAGCAATAGGCAGGAGCTGCAGTTCGCCGGGCTCGAGACCGGCCACTACTACTTCACGGTCTGGGTGCGCGATGACGGCTTCGAGAGCTCTGTCCGTTCGGCTACGGCGACCTTTGACGTCTATCGGCCGACCTTCGAACAGTCGGTTCTCCTGCTCAACACCACCAGTGAGAGCCCACCCGCCGCCAACCGACCGGGGTGGTATGTTACGCCGGGAACGCAGATAGGCGAGCTTTATCAGACTCTGACTATAGACCGTTTTCCGGACGCGGAGTACCTTCACTACCCCACCGCCGAAATTGTTGGTCTACCCAAATCCTTACTGGGGCGTTTCAAGCTGGTGATCTGGTTTTCAGAGAGCCAGGCGGCTTCGGATGGGCACGGTCTGGAAGGCTACCTGCGCAATTACGTGCAGACAGGGGGTCGACTGTGGGTTGTCGGGATATTTACCCATATGAATGTAATCTCCAACTCAACCTTAGGTTTAGCCGAGTCGTTTTTCGAATCGAACGTGGACATCCGGAGTTATGATGCCGAGTTTGTCGGTGCCATCTCCGGGGTGAGCGATCTGCCCGATCTGTGGATCGATACATCCCGGACGGGAGAGATTCACAGAGAGCGTTTCATCGATAACGGCATACAATTCGACATATATCCCCTTCTTCCCGGTGTGGATGTGATGTCCACCGGCGGTGTTGAGACTACCGCTGAGACGGCCTACTACTTCAAATCCTATACCGATACCGCCTCCGGCGATGTGTTTGACGACCTCGCTGAGGTGAGGACCAATGTTGACACCATCTACTATCCGCCCACGCCGGTCGATTGCATAATTGCCCTCAGCAGGAATAAGGTGCTTGAGATAACCCGCGTAATGAATATAACGCGGGGGGACTCGGGCGAGGTGCTGACCTTGACCAACAATGTTCTCGTGGGAAACAGGAGGGTTGCGGTGGCCCGTGTCAGTTACCTCTTTGGAGAGCCGTGGTCGGTTACTGACACGGTGGAAGTTGATTACCGTTTCCAGCCGTATTCCGAATTTCATATGCGTCCTTGCGCCGTCCGCTATGAGAAGGTGTCTGAAAGCCGTGAGGGTCAGGGATTCGAGGTTCGCTACAGGCTGGCGGTGTTCACCTTTCCCTTCTACTTCATGGATGACAGCCAGGGTCAGGTGACCCGGATGTTCCACGAGATGCTGGACTGGTTCTTCCTCCCTTATGCCCACTGATTCCTCGGCCCGACAGGAGTGTCAGGCCTACCTAAGGCAATCCTGTTCCGGATGAAACCGCATCTTGGTGAACGGCGCCGTCGTGAAGCCCGGGTCGCGGGCGGGATTGCCACCCTCTATCTGATCCTCTGGTTCATTCTTCCCAAACCCTCCTTCTGGGGGCTCGATAACGGCTTCAAGTATCAGGGTGCGCGCGCCTTTGCCAGGACGGCGTCGGTCGCAGTCAGCTATCACGGCGCTGAATTCGATCCCACCGGAGGCTTAAGACCGATGGTCTTCCCGTTCGGGGTGATGCGTGACGGGAAGCAGACGCCGGTATTCTCAGTCCTGTTTATGATGCTGGCGGGGGTGTTCCACCTCTTATTCGGCAGGGCGGGTCCGTTTCTGCTGCCTCTTATCGGCGGCTGGTGCTGCCTGGCAGCCGGATGGTTCTTCTGGGTGAGACATCGTCCCTATCATGACTGCCGGGTCTTTCTGCTGGTCCTCGGATTGGGGTCGCCGCTGTTGTTCTACAGCCTGACCTTGTGGGAGCATTCCCTGGCGATGGCAGCGGTGGCGCTGTCGTTCGCCCTGGTAAGCCAGCCGGCGGATGGAATCGAGGGTAAAAAGCGATGGGAGCCCATCTTAGCCGGGTTCCTTATCGCGGTTGCCGCCGCCTTTCGCACCGAGGCGCTGGCTCTGGCGGTCATTATCCTACCCTTCTGGCGATATACCGAAAGAGACCTGTTCGATTGGAGGCGTTATCTCTTCGGTTTAATGGCGGGGGTAGCGCTGTTCGGACTGGTTAACTGCTGGCAGACCGGTCAGTTCCTGCCGCTGCATCTCTCTTCTAATCTTGAGGCCAGCCGCATCCTGAGCATAAAAGCGATGGCATATCTCAGGTTAGAGAACCTTTACACCTTAATATTGCAAGGCCTTCCGGACTGGAGCTGGTCGGTGATACTGCTGGTGCCGATTATGCTGGTTGTGTTTGGCAGGAGTTGGCGCTATCAGAAGACTTTGTCGTATCCGATGGCCGCGTTGGTTCTGGGTGTCTGGATCTACTATATCCACATCTCATTTTCCGCCGCCAATCGTGCCTTTTATACCGTGAACTCCGGCGGTATGCTGTGGGTTGTTCCCCTCGTCTCTCTATCGTTGTTGCCATTCAGAGACAGGCTCAGGCCGCATTTCTGGTGGTTATTGTGGGGCACTTCTTATCTCTTCATCTTAACGGTGGCAGCCTTTTTCCCCAATACGCGGGGGGTGCATTGGGGGCCGCGTTTTATCGTCTGTATCATTCCGCTTCTACTGGTCTATTCGATGACCAGGGCCCAGCGCTGGTGGATACACTATAAGGCTGCCCGCCCGGTGGTAGTGGTATTATTAGTCATTTCAGTTCTGAGCCAGCTCTACTCATTCGACACCTTGCTTGAAGCCAGGCGGTTTAATACGAAGTTGAACAGATGGGTCCAGTCAACCGGTTCTGAGCCTGCCATGACATCATTGGGATGGCTTCCGGGGGATTGCGCTCTGTTCTCAGATCGCTTTCCCTGGTTTTATACCGACCGTGTTGACCGGCTTAATGTGGCGATTATCGGGCTGCGACACCGGGGGGTCAAACGGTTCAACTTCTTTGAACGCCCGCCCTATGTTGATAGAGGGTTCTGGTTCCGTTTGGGGGTGGAGCCGTTGGGCGAGGACTACTTCCTCGGTGGTGACGGCAGGCTGCGCCGCAGCTGGTTCAGGATTATCGGCTGATTGCCGGTAATCAGTAGTCAGCGATCATTTTCAGCAAATCCCGCGACAGTTGGTAGTCCGGATCGCGGGTCAGCGCCCCCTCCAGGTAATCCCTCGCTTCTGAGAACCGCCCCTGTGCAGCGGACATCAGGGCCAGGCGGTGCAGAGGGCGGGGATCATCGGGGAGCACTTCGGCTGCCTCCAGATAGTCTCTTTGCGCCGGTTCTATCCTCCCTGCCTGAAAATCCCCATCACCCTGCCGGATCAGGAGCCGCCCCAGGTTGTCCCTGGCGTCTTCCAGATATGGGGACAGCGTTAAGGCACGCCGGTAATGTGCCAGCGCCTCCTCGTCCCTTCGAGCCCCCTCAGCCACGACACCCAGGTTGTTCACAGCCCTGGCGCTGTTCGGTCTTAGCTTCAGTTCAGCGATGAACTCCTCCTGGGCCCTGAGTGTATCGCCCAGACTGAGGAGGACAACACCGGTGTTCAGG
>MWJR01000198.1 GCA_002127415.1 Calditrichaeota bacterium AABM5.125.24 | reverse complement strand
CGCAACTACTTTAGGGGCGAATATGTGTCCTATGCCGCTGCATAGTAATGTCATCTATAATCTGACCCCATTAATAATAGCCTTGGATTTGAAGGAATATTAAAACCAATATCTCCAGAGAATTACGCCAAGGACTTTCCAGATTGGAGTGTTCTACCAGCAACCTCTCGAATCTTACCCTATAACTATCCAAGATGGCAGTATTGGAGAGGGTATCGCGATATTTATTTACCTTCTTCATTCATAGGTAATGCTCCTGTAAATTTCAGATGTGAAAGTGATTGTGTTAAAGTATTTGACGATGAGAAGACAGTTGGTATATGGAAGGATTGGACCGATGGCTTACATGAAAAGATGAATTCAAACCTTCCACCAGCCTCCGGACAAGTGCTCTACTTAAATCGAGAATGTGTAAGTAAGTTTTCAAATTTTTCAAAATCTACATTTTGTTGGATTTGTCAACTGAAGTGTTTTCAAAGAGAGTATTCATACAAACCATTTGACGAAATTTCCTATTATCAAGAATTTGGAGCTTCTAACGTAATTGTCGCATGATGTGATCAACAGATTTCGAGACTGCACCTGAAGCTTCTTTCTGTGTTTTATGCAGGGATACTGATTTTTGAATAATATCTTCATAACTGGTAAACCAGGCATCGGAAAAACCACTCTAATAAAACGGATTTGCAACAAGCTGGGTGGAGTGGGGGGATTCTTCACGGAGGAGATTAGGGAAGGTAGAGCGCGAGTTGGATTCCGGGTCCAATCCTTTGACGGAACACAGGGAATATTGTCCCATATTTCCGTTCAAAGTCGTTTTCGAGTTGGCAAGTATAAAGTAGATGTGGAGACCTTCGAAGAGATTGGTGTGGCATCTGTTGAGCAAGCACTTCAAAATGGGAGAATTGTTGTTATTGACGAAATCGGTAAGATGGAACTTTTTTCAGAACGGTTCAAAGAAGTTGTAAGGATGGTACTCGATTCACCTCAAAATGTTCTGGCCACAGTTCCCCTTTATTCAATTCCCTTTGTAGATACTTTTAAAATGCGCAACGATGTTCAATTGATTGAGATTACTTTTGAAAATCGAAACCAGCTTGAAGATGAAATCTTGAAGATCGTGAAGAATGGTTAAGAATAATGAGGACAAAACTTGCAAGCCAATCCTGTAAACGGCGGGTGAAAAGTGCGGCGGGTGGCGGGGCGGTTGAGTAGGACCGCACTTCCTTCAAAACGATTGCTTTGAGAGCCTCTATACGTTATATTCCAACACAGTCATCAATCCAACCAACCCGAGGTAACAATGCCCACACCCATCAAAGACCTAAAATCCTGGCGCAAGGCACACAACCTCTCCCAGGTCGCACTAGCCAAGCTGGCAAACATCAGCCTCGAAACACTCCGCAAGGTGGAAGCCGGGAAAGGCAAGTCGCGGAAGGAGACCCTGGTGAAGCTGGAGAAGGCGATGAAGGCGGTTGAAGGAAAGAAACGCATAGGAATCGAAGAAACCTACAAATTCAATACTGAGGAACCGGCAATATTTGTAGAACTATATCTGCCGAAGATGCCTGATCTTCAAGGCGCTTTGTATGATTCATTGACAGATGGTTTCGAATATGAGAAGGTTGCATCACATTTCAGAAGCAGGAAGAATAAACGAGAATTAAACACCTTCTTTGGACGACATCTACGTGCATTGTTGACACCAGTTTACCAAATGCTAGTTTTATAGAGGAATTAAAGTTTGGAAAACCCGTGGATGTTGATGTTTCTTTTGGTCAATTCGATATGAATATCTTCGCAGACGACCCTATTGACCGAAATCAAGAACTAGTCGAGTCGATCTTTAGTAATGGGAGAATCCTTGATATCGAAGAAGATATGGCTGAAAGCGATACACTATCTATTGCAATTCGTCCTGATCATCGATTAACAGATATTGATTTCGATTCAGATCACGATCTTACCATACTAAAATATGAAAGTGGATTAATTTATTGGTTTGATATAAAGAAAAATGGACGTTTCCGTGTAATTGGTAAGATGATAAGAGATGGAGTAGGTAAACAGCGAGAATACTCCCTAAGACTCAAAAAACCTCAAGGATTAAACAAGTGCTGATTTCCAGCCCTATCAGCTACATCAATATTGACAACATGGATTACTACATACGGAGATGTTGGAAAATCAAGATCAGATAGTAACCACCAGGGGATATCATGCAGGCTATTAATGTTGTTATCAGCACACTAGATTTCAGACCTGGTCAGAAAATAAACCTCGGTGACGTTACGAAGAGCACCTTTGAAGTTGTATCCATCGACTCAGAGGATGAGCTGAAGAATATATTGAATACAAAGGTGCATTCTACCCATTACTTCCCAAACCTGACAGACGAGGAGAAGGAAAGAGGGGTTAGTAGCATAAGGGCAAGCGAAAGAACCGAGAGATCCTACGGGATCATTCTTAATCTGAATAATGAGTTAACCAGAGGAGGTCAGAGGATTCATGAAGAGCAGCTCACGATTGATCGGGTAAAAGAAATCATGGATAGTCTCGGAATAGCATATATAATTTATACCAGCAAATTCCATCGCATTATAAAACCAGGTTATGAGCAAGACAAAGAGGTAGATAGATACCATATTTATGTGCCTTTTGCTGAACCGATAGACTATGCCGGGATTGAAGGCCCTAAAGACAGCATATTTAAAGCTATATTTGAACACTTTGATCAACGCTTAAAGCACTATGCTGATCCTGCATGTGCAGATCTTGCACGTATATATTATCCTTCACAGAGAACTGACGCAGAATATTATATCGAATTGGATCGTCCTTATTTCGATTGGCGGAAGGATATAAAATACCAACAGAGCGACGATTATCTCTTTGCCGCAGGTATGGATTATCAACAACTTTACGCAGAAGAGGATATGTTCCGCTTGAACCAGGTAGTTCGATTGGCAAAGGGTAATAAGTATGTAAAGATTGGTGATATACATAAGAAGCAAGATATATATTGTCCCTTCCACGATGATACTCTTTCTACAGCCTCTGTTGATTTTGACTCGAATGGTACCCCCTTTATATACTGTTCAGTTTGTAGAGATGCAGGGAGAGGTCGTTGGGGAAGTTTCAGATTACGACATGTGGACCAGGCTCGGATACGAAAAAAAATGGAAGGACTATACACATTCCTGGATAAGAAATCACTAAAATATTATATATATGATGATTATGATGGTCTACGATCAGCTTTCAAAAGCCACATCGAGAATTCAGTTCGGTCATTGACAGGGAATAAGCCCGGAATATGGAACATACACAGTGTAGAATATCGTTATGGCGAGAAGTTCGGTATCATAGAAAACGGAGCAGTATACAACGCTCGCAAATCAATGCCCGCGTTAGAGCAGGCTATCGAAATGAAAGAGAAAGGTGGTACGCAGAAAGATGCTGTAGCAAATATGCCCACGATCAGAGTCTTATTTGACCATATGTTTCCTAATCCAGACCACCGTAAATATTTCCTTCACTTTATACTAATCAGGGCACTTTATTGTAGACACTTGTCATACCGGCGAAGCAGTCTGTCCGAGAATGCAAGATTTGGCAAG
>MWJR01000275.1 GCA_002127415.1 Calditrichaeota bacterium AABM5.125.24 | reverse complement strand
GGTAGGCCCGACACTCCCCAGCCTTCGCTGGGGCAGGCCCTGTCGGGCAAATGCGCGGCAAGAGTGCCGCACCTACCAGGAATTATATGGCGTCAGGTTGAGAACCTGACGCCGCGAAACACGGATAGCAAAGCTGCCCGCGTGACGCCCGTCACCCGGATATTTGATGGTTCCTCCCACACGATATAGCGAGGAACCATTAATTTGATATTTATGTTACTTCCCATCCAACACCCTCCGCACTTTACAGGCGATATCAATAGGGCGGAAGGGTTTTTGCAGGTAAGGTTTATCCTGATCTAATACGCACCTGTGGGCGATAGCATTTGCCGTATATCCTGACATATACAACACCTTGAAATCCGACCATAATTCCCGGAGTTTTTCCACAAGTTCTGCGCCACCCATGGATGGCATTATCACATCAGTGATTACTAAGTCAACTGGTTCATCCATTTTCTGACACATAAAATAGGCGTCTCTACCTGTCCGGGCTTCTGAAACACTGTATCCCTGTTGTCTTAAAACTCGGCAGGCTAAACGGCGCACACCATCCTCATCTTCCACAACCAGGACTGTTTCCGTCCCATGCGGCATTTCTAAAATATCTTCTCCAAGAGAGAACTTCTTAGCTTCCTCTGCAACCATAGGCAGATAGATTTTGAGCGTAGTTCCATTGTTCAGTTCACTATAAACCCAAACATTTCCACCACTCTGCTTGACAATTCCATATACCGTTGATAAACCCAGTCCCGTTCCTTCTCCCGCCTTCTTGGTCGTAAAGAATGGATCGAAAATCTGTGGCTTTGCTTCTTCGGTCATTCCACAACCGGTATCGCTGGCCGCTAACATCACATAGGAACCGGGGATTACACCAGCATGTATACTGGCATATTCTTCATCCAGCTCCACATTCTGGGTTTCTATGGTCAGTTTTCCACCATCGGGCATTGCGTCGCGGGCATTGACCACCAGGTTGACAATAATCTGCTCGATTTGACCTGGATCAGCATTCACGCTCCACAGATCCGGTTCAGGGATTGTTTCCAGATGGATATCCTCACCTATTATTCGACGTAGCATCTTGTGTAATTCGGTGATAATATCATTCAGGTTCAGGACTTTAGGTTGCTGGGTCTGCTTACGACTGAAAGCCAACAACTGTCCAGTAAGATCGGAAGCTCGATTGGCTGCATTTTGAATCTCTTGCAAGTCCTCGCTTAGCTGCTCTCGAGTATTCAGGGATGTCAACGCGAGCTCAGCATGACCGGTGATTACAGTCAGGAGGTTGTTGAAGTCATGTGCCACCCCTCCGGCCAGGCGCCCTATGGCTTCCATCTTTATGGCTTGACGAAGCTGCTCTTCGAGTTTCTTGCGTTCCGAGATGTCCCGTAGAATCCCCTGGGTGGCGGTTCCATTTCGGTAGGGGATGTATTTAACTGAAGCCTCCACCGCAAATTCTCTTCCCTTTTTGTCAAGCCCAAAGAATTCATAGTATGGTGGAGGTAATTCACCTTGTTCTAACATCTGTCTGCGCTCCTCGATTAAAGAGCGGCTGCGCGGAGCCACGAAGTCCTTAAGGTTGAAATCCGGTGCGCGCGCCTCCTCGGACGAAATGCCCAACATTTCGGTAAATCTTCGGTTTGTAAGCTCGAAACGTCCATCGTATAACAGGTAAATGGCATCGTTCGATTGCTCGATCAGAGAGCGGTATTTCGCCTCCGACTCAAGCAGAGCCTCGTCCACCTGCCTGCGCTCGATGAATTTCTCCGTTTCCCGAGCGAGGTTTTCCAGTAAATTTTTCTCTTCCTTGTAAAACGGCCCTTCATCCGCCTCATACTTTTCCTCCAGGTAATAAACCTCCATAGAACCGATCTTACTGCCCGACAAGGTCATGTCAACGCTCAGTTTCCATTTCGTCTTTTTGAAGTTTTCCGATTTGAACTCGCGATCGTAAAGGATGATTCTCGCACAGGTTATCTCAGGAAATTGCAAGGCAGAAGGTAATAACTCAATCAACCGGTTTAAGACTTCATCCCTCGTTATATCACGCTCAGCCATCATTTGAGAAGCCTTATAAAGGCAGTTCAGCTCCTTGACGCGTTCGCCATGGTCATGAGATTTTCTTTGGATCTCCTTCTCCACTCGATTGCGCACGGTCATGTCTGTGGCAACAAGTATCGCAGCCACAACCTCTCCCTCGCGCAGGACAGGTCCAACTCGGCTCATAAAACATGAAGCAGTATCTTGAGGTCCAATCCCGGAAGTTTCGTAGCTGACGGTCTCTCCGGTCTGGAATACCCGTTCAAGGGTTTTTCTTATTTTCTCGTGATGATTGGTTGGTATATAATCATAGACTTTCGTTCCGATTGCCTGCTCTGGCGTGAGACCAGGCATGGTGTGATTAATAAAGGTAATGGTGCCATCGCGTGTCACATTCAAGATAATATCGGGGAAATTCTCAACCAGAGATTGCCATTTCCCCTCAGATCCCCGATCGGGGTCGAGGACATGTTTATTAAGTGACTCCCTGGCTTTGGCAAGCTTTCTTTCCGTTGGTGGAAGAAAATGCGCCTTACCCATACGGCATTCCCCATTTTTCATTATTTGCTTGAAGGTTATAAATTTTCAGTCAACGCCAGCACTTTGTTTGAGTAACGAGTACGGGGTGGGTCTAAATTAAGGGCAAACGTCCCGTGTCGTCCCCGGTTGTAAGAGTTGAGCGCCCAGTGAACCGTTTCCTTGAACCCGAGAAAATGATCCATATGTTCTTCAAAAATCCGAATTCCCATCTTGACATTTATGATAGGATCGTATAGGTCTGAGGGTTTGATATCCTCCTTGAGCTCCTTTGCCGCAATCATTCTGATCTGCATCAAACCGCGAGCCTCCCGTTCAGACAGCGCAAAAGGATCCCAGTTGGACTCAACGGTGATGATGGCTTTGACCAGGTCTGGATAATTGGACGCTTCGATTATTCCGATCACGCATCGAGCCTCATCAAAACCAACAATATCGATCAGCTTGCGATATTCCCGGAACTTCCGGATATGGCCCGGCAGGAAGCGGGGCGGTTCGGTTTGCCCTTGTGGTATCGGAGTATGCACCCAACCAGCAAATATGAATATGACAGCAAATGCGATCAAGATTCGTTTAACCAGTTTCTTAATAGTTTCTGACATGGTAATGTGAAAGGAGAAATGCGGATTGAGAATTGTTGACTTCTATTCCACATTCGATGCTGCCTCCAGCCTCGCCAGCCTTTCCTCCGTACCTGAATCTAACTGCTGACGCGCTCCCGAGCAGAATGCAGGATTATTCACCCACCAATCCATGCCCATCTCTTTAGCCTTGTCCACCGAGCAGATAACCAGGCGAATCTGGATTGTCAACAGTTCGACATCGGCGATGCTAACCTTGATATCACCGGCTATAACGACCCCCTTGTCCAAAACTCGTTCGAGTATGTCCGCCAGGGTGTCGCCCCTGGTTGATGACTGGACGGCATATTGTTGAGTCAAATTATGTTCTCCTTACATGAGTTTTCCAAGGGGACCTAAATCGGACTGGGTGGCCTGTCCAGCTCGCTGGACAGGTTTATCATATCGCCACTCGGTAAAGCAATACCCATTACAGTTTTA
>MWJR01000039.1 GCA_002127415.1 Calditrichaeota bacterium AABM5.125.24 | reverse complement strand
CCCGTCCGCCATTCAAGTTATTGTTTTTACGGGCGCACGAGGGCGTGCGCCTTGCCGCAGAGCAACCCAAAAGCAATTCTCGGACATCCTGTTTCGCGGGAATGACAACTTTTACTGAGGGTTATATGTTATCACATAAACCTTCAGTATATGCTTGAAAAACTTAAAGCTCTACAATACATATCAGATACAAATAAAAATCTGTTTACGGCGCCTTTCCACGAAATTGGCTCGCGTCGAGCCGGTCGGCGACAGGCCGTTCCGTCAGTTATTGCCGACCTCGCTGTCGTGGAAGAGGCGCCGCATCAGATGTTCCGACATAAGGTCCACCAGGAGGCGGAGGTTTTCGCCTGGAGCAGGATCCGATTTGGTCTCATCCTGCTGTTTTTGAAGCTGTGTCTCTTCCAGCTTCCGTCTTACTCCGCGCAGCGTGAGCCCCTGTTCTTCGACCAGCGTTTTTATCTGTTCGATCTTCCCGACAGCATCCGGGGTGAACCGTCTCTGGTTCCCCTGGGTGCGGACACTCTCCAGAAAGTCCCGGAACTCGCGCTCCCAGTGCCTCAGGGTGGATCTGCCAATTCCGGTCAGAGCGGTTACCTGTCCGATGGACAGGAGCCGCCCCGACTGGTTATTACCAACCTGGTTCATTCGGCCATCCGCGCTTCCCCGTGTTACGGGCAGAGTCAGTCTACCCTGCTGCCTGGAGCAGGGAGTAGGCCGCCTTGCACTTCTGTTACATTTATCGGCATTCAAGTGGCGTATCTTTAACCGGCGGTAAGGTTGCGCGGGTGGGGGAAAGCGTTTATCTTGACAATATCATCAGACTAAATAGACGGGAGGCGGTCATTCATATCAGCGGGATTGAGGTATGGCCAACACGGTAATAGAACAGATCATCGGCTCGCATTCCGAGGAGGGTTCGGTCAGGCCCGGTGAGGCGGTCTGGATGGGGATTGACTATCGTTCGGCGCGCGACTTCGGAGGACCGAACGTGGTGGCGCAGCTCGAAGAGCGCTTCCCTGAGGGGCCGCTGGCGGATCCCGAACGCACCTTCTTCACATTCGACACCAACGCCCCGGCCAACACCATCGGATACGCCGAAAACCAGCACCGCTGCCGGCTGTTCGCCAGGCAGTGGGAAGCTCGGCTGTTCGACGTGGATGCCGGCATCGGCACCCACGTGGCGGTCGAACAGGGGCTGGTTGCGCCGGGCAACACCGCCGTGGGTACTGACAGCCACTTCAACATCCTGGCGGCCGTGGGAGCCTTCGGCCAGGGGATGGGGGATGTTGACGTGGCTTACATCTTCCGCACCGGACGGGCCTGGTTCGAAGTTCCACCGACCGTCCGGATCGAACTGCAGGGCGATCTGCCGGAGAGGGCTACAGCTAAGGACCTGGCGCTGTTCCTGCTGCGCGAGCTCGGCACCGATAAGGTGCTGGGACGGGCAGTGGAGATCTCCGGACAAGCGGTCGAAGGGCTGGATCTGGCGGGGAGGATAACGTTCTGCTCGCTGGCCACAGAGGCCGGATCCATAGCCTTCTTCCTGCCGCCTTCGGAGGTGGTTGATGATTTCTACCGCCAGCGACATGGCCGGGAGGTGATTCAGCCGGTCGCAGAGCCTGGCGCTGAGTATGAGAAGCACTACCGGTTCGATGTTTCGGGACTGGGGCCGGTGGCGTCGCCGCCGCCGGATCCGAACGGTGCCAGGCCGGTGGAGGAGCTTTCGGGTGTGAAGGTTGACGGGGTCTTCGTCGGATCCTGCACCAACGGGCGCTGGGAGGATTTCCGGGCCGTGGCGGAGATTTTAACCGGCAGGCGCGTTAAAGAGGGTGTGATGCTCAAGATGGTGCCGACCACGCGGGAGGTCTATACCCGCATCATCGAGGACGGGACGATGTCTGATCTGGTGCGCGCCGGAGCCATCGTAACCCATCCCGGCTGCGGGGGGTGCGCCTCGGGTCAGATCGGGATGACCGGCAGGGGGGAAGTGCAGGTATCGACCTCCAACCGCAACTTCCGCGGCAAGCAGGGCCTCGGCGAGACCTACCTTGCCAGCCCCCGCACCGCCGCTTGGTCGGCGCTGAGAGGGGTGATCTGTAATGAAGACTGACTTGGAGATATAGAAGACTTACTGATACCCGGTTTGCGATCCCTGCTTTCGCAGGGACAGGACAAACCGGGGCACTCGGATTACGACAATCGAGAAGGTTTTAGTAAACATAGGGAGGAACTAGAGTGACTTTAAATTGTTTAGGATTAGACCTACCTGGCCTAGCCACGACTTTTTTAGGTGTGCTCTTTGGTGTACCTGCTGGTATGTTTCTGTACAGGTGGAAAGAAAGAAAGGAGCGTAAGAAATATATAGAGAAAATCGATCGGCAGCGGAATCAGCTATTGGAAACAATCAGGGACGCGATTGAATATAATCAAAGCAGGTTAGAGTTTATTAGTAGTCAAGCGTTAAGTGTGAAACAAAATTGGAAAGGAAAAGAACCAGAAATTATTGAAGGAGATGTTGATTTTAGGTTTTTAGCTGCATCCTCTGGTAAGAGGTATGACTTGATTGAAAATATAAGGCTAAACTACTCAATTGATTCACTTGTTAGGCAACTGGAGGAATTTCAAATATTTATTAGGGATTATCGCTCGCAATATTATTCATGGATTAGATATAAACCCGAATGGAATACTATAGGCTTCAATCTGATCGTGAGGATGGCGCAAGAATCAAAGTCCATAAGAGAACAAATAGAAAGTGAAATAACGCCCGAAGTCTTAAAAGCACTAGAGTCATGTTAGTTAAAACTAATTGCTGGGTGCACCGGTTTGCCTACAAATCTGGGTTTCACAAGACCTGGATTCCAGCTTTCGCTGGAATGATGAAGCTGGGAGATAAAAGTTCGTTCCTTCATCATTCCAGCGAAAGCTGGAATCCAGAAATAAATCAAAGATAAAGTAAATGTCTCTATTCTACGTTTACATCCTCGCCAGCAAACGGAACGGGACGTTATATGTGGGCACTACAAATGACCTAACGCGGCGCATCTTTGAACATAAGGATGGTGTAGCAAGTAGCTTCACAAAGAAATATAATGTTCACACCTTGGTCTATTACGAGAACACTCCTCACCATGTTGCTGCGATCACGCGTGAGAAGCAAATCAAGGCTTGGAAACGGAAATGGAAACTGAAGTTGATTGAAAAAATGAATCCGGAATGGAAGGATTTGTATGATGAATTACTTTAGAACTGGATTCCAGCTTGCGCTGGAATGATGAGGTGGGTGGCTGGATTCCGGCTTATGCCGGAATGATGAGACTGGGGATTTGATTCAAGCTTACGATGGAATAATGAGATTTGGGTTTGGATTTCAGTTACAACGGTAAAGATAAAACCGAGAAATCTTATGCCAGACCACATCACCCTGAACAAGCTCGCCATATTAAGCGAGGTCTGATACGTCGCTGCGAGTTCGAAAGACACGTCCCGCCAGGACAGGTAAAGGCGGTGAGAAGAAGCGGCGCGGGATTCTGTGGCCGCTGCTTATTCTGGCAGCAGTCCTTGCGGCGGCTGTGGTCGAGGAGCGAAGCTTCTTTGTCGAGAAGACCGCCGGACGATACCTGAACCGACGCAACGCGACCC
>MWJR01000343.1 GCA_002127415.1 Calditrichaeota bacterium AABM5.125.24 | reverse complement strand
CCGTAAAGCCTCTGTTCGTCCCAGGCCAGGTCGTGCATCCCCCAAAGGGCCCGGCAGGGCTGCTCCTCACGCTCGATAAATTGACCGTCCCGATTGAAGCGGTAGATGTAGTTGGTCAATTCACCGTTATTACCCCCGCTGACCTGGAACTGTTCATCGGCAAAGGCCACTCCGAGTATCCTGTTATCCTCAGTCGCAGCGGTCACGTCGAAGCTGAGCAGCCGCTCCCAGAGCTCATCCGGCTCATCACGACTGGCAGTTGTTGCTCTACCTCTGCGACCGCCCAGGCGTTCTTCGGGCTCGGCGAAGCTCATCTGAAAGGCAAGTTCGCCGTCGCCGGCATTGGAGATGATGAATTCATACTCGGTCGAGTCATCTGCCCGGAGTGTATCCACGATCTGTTCCAGGTTAACGGCAATCTCCGGCCGGAGCATAAACACAGCCACAATAATGCTGTCCTCAGGCGGGATCTCGTTCAGTTCTCTGACCACATCGTTGAACCCGGGTGCCGAGACGGTGAGGGTGAGTGGCCGTTCAGCCAACGCGTTCGGGATTCGAAACTCCCCATTCAAGGCGGTAATATCCCATCCTCCGGGCGTGACCCGCACGGTGGCGCCGGCTATATGCGCGTTTTCGGCGGTGTCCTGGACGGTCCCCACCACCGTGGCATAGACGTGCTCGCGAGCGGTGGCGAATTTGAGGGCGCTGCGCCAGGCGACCGGCTCGGCTCCCGGCGCCCAGCGGTTCCAGAACCCATATTGAAGCCCGCCGCGGTCCTCAGGATCACCGATGCCGATGGTCTCATATGGGGTTCCGTGACCGTCCGCCCGCGCCTCGTGGGTGATATCCTCATACTGGAAGATGATGTCCCCGTCGCCTGTGCAGGTCGGATGCCAGGCGGGGTCGAGCAGGATGAGCTGGAAGGTCTCGACCGCTCCAGGACCGAATGGTCCAACCCAGCGCCGCATCCTATACCACTCCACGATAAACCGGTGGTTCGCCTCGTCAGCATAGTAGAATACGGCTCCATCAGCGGCGGGTTGATACAGGTCGTCCCACCAGGGGCAGAGCTGGGCTCGCGGCCCCTGGGGCGAGCCGATCGGCAGGTTACGGAAGTCCACATACTCCCGCTGGTCGCCGAAAGCCGCCCAGCCGTTGGTGCAGACGGTCAGCCGGTCGTAGCGCTGGCCGTAATACTGGAAGGTGAACGGCAGATGCAGCATCACGCTCTTATCATCGTCCTCACCCCGGTCGAGCAGTCCCGTATCGTGACCGTGACCACCTGCCAAGGGGTTCAGTTCGATCCATTGGTAATGCGGCTGGATATTGGTTCCCCAGTCCCACTCGCATATAGCCCAATACCCATATTCGTCGGGGCCGGTCAGTGTGCTGGCGAGCGGGGGAGCCAGCACCAGATCGAAGGTGACCGTGCCTTCAACCCCGTCGTCGGCCACAAGTCTGAGTTCAAACGGAAGTGCCTGGCCAAAGTCCGCTTCCTGACTGATGTCAACCCTGAAGGTGTCCCCAACCCCCACAACTTCATCGACAGAGATCGAATCGTAAGCAGCCATGAAATCGATAACCACGGCCAGCTCGCTAAGGCTTGTCAGCATGGCCTGGCTGCCGGCGGCATCCAGGCTGCCGGTGTTGGTCAGGAAGATGTCGAATATTATATGATCACCGGGGTCCGGCTCCTCATCCAGACTGGTTCCGAAGAACTCCCAGCGCGGCGCCTCCCCTGTCAGCCCGAAGTGACTTTGCCACTCATCATCGCCGCTGACTGCGGTCAGTGTGAAGGGAACGGACTCACGGTCGGGGAAGTTCGGTTCGGCCCGAACCAGAAAAACCACCTCAACCATTTCACCCGCAAAAATCACGGGCTGATGAAACCGAATCCCTTCGGTGACGGTGCATTCATCGGCCTCGGTCTCCAGAGTAAATTCCACCCCACCGTCGATCTCCACTTCGCCGACATTCTCAGCCATAACCGCTAACTCGAATGTCTCGCCGGGGTTGGAAATACCGTCGCCGTTACCATCCTGCGGCCAGATGTCGGAGTCAAATACAACGTGATGGACGTAGAGAATATGCCGTTCAGGTTGGATGAATTCGACCTCTTCAGTGCGGGGGATAACCCGGTCGCCGGAGACGGTCACCGAGGCCTCCCCGGCACTCACGTCACGGGGATGGTAGGTGATGAGGGCCTGCCCCTCATCGTCAGTGTAAGCGGCGGTGGTCAGCTCATCCGGCTTATACAGGCCGACGCGCACCCCTGCGACAGGCTCCTCATCGGCGGTAACCCTGACCTGCAGCTCCCCATCCTCAATCGATACCTGTTGCGGGAGTTCAATCTCAACCGTGCGGGGCTCACTCCGCCATATCACGGTGCCGGGGTCGCCCATCAGATTGGTCCAGAAGGCGTGGTCGGCAACCCTTTCAACACCGACCACATCATAGGTTGCGAAGAGCTCAAGCTTGGCTCGAACCAGCGACCAGCCCAGCCGCACTACGTCGTCCTCGAGTACCCCTCGGTAATAGCCGGCCATAAGGGCGTTGTTGTAGTTGACTCGCGACTGGAAGCCGACCGTCCCAATCGCCCCTACAGCACCACCTTCAGCCCGCAGGAGCGCCTCGGTGAAGCCGTAACCGACACCGTTGAAGTCACCGGTGTTGCAGGCCAGAAACAGCGCTACCGGATGATGTTCGTTGTTGAGCCTCACAATCTGCTGGGGCGTCCAATCTTCAAGCCTGGTCCAGCCGCGGTAGTTCACAAACAGCGCCCCGCGGTCAAAGGCCCGCTCCATAAACCCGGTCACTCCCCCCCCCATCGTCCACCAGAAGGTATCAACCTCAGTAATGCCGTTGCGCCGCATCAGATCCCGCACCCAGCGGCCGATCAGGATGGTCGATAACCCGCTTATCTCACTTCCCGCGGCTACGGCTCCACGACTGAACCAGTCGGTGTCTTCGAGGTCAGGCTCAAGCTCGTAAGTTAAAATCTTCCTGACTATCCGCCTCAGCTCATTCAGACTGTTGAACGAGAGCCTCCCCACAGCCGCTTCCGGCAGCGGGTCATTGCCGTCGAGGAGGCCGTAAGGGTAGTCGCTGGTTCCGCGATACATTGTGGGCACGGAGAATTCTCCGCCCACATCCCCGACCAGGCATACATATTCAATCGGCGGTCCCATCCGGTGTCGTTCGATGAGCGTCTCGCGTAAGAATTCGCCATCCATCCAGCCCTGAGCGACCAGCTCCCTTACCTGAAACCCCTCCTGACGGCGGAGCTCATAGAGAGGCTCCATCCGTTCCCGCACCCGGTTGTCATCCGGGATTATATACACATAAGCCGCGTCAAACTCCCCCTCTTCCTGGTCACGGCCGGGCTGGTCGCGGTTCAACAGCAGGTCACCCCACACCCCCATCGCGGTTCGACCCAGCCTGAACAGAGGAGGCTGCTCAGCCGGCAGGGCCAGCTCGACTGAGGCGCTCCGAATGACCCGCACATCGCCATCTGCACCCCGAACGGTCGGGTGAAATGTGAGCGGCACGAACCGAACCCCCCTCATCAGCCACTCCGTCCCGATCTCAAACGGCGCTTCCGGCAGTGAAACATCAGCCGCCTCCAGTGCCGACGCTGCCTCCGTGGAGTGTTCCAGGTCAAGGATATCG
>MWJR01000311.1 GCA_002127415.1 Calditrichaeota bacterium AABM5.125.24 | reverse complement strand
CCCCAATCCTCCTCCTTCATCTTCATCGCCAGGGCGTCGCGGGTGATGCCGGCGTTGTTGATCAGGATATCGAGCCGGCCCAAGTCCTTCACGACTCGGTCCACCAGCTCGCCGAACTGATCCTTGTCCGTCACATCAACGATGGCAGCCTCAGCCCTGCCCCCATCCGATCTGATAGTCTCAGTCACCTCCCGCACCGCATCCCCCGCGATGTCGATGCAGACCACCGTCGCACCCTCCCGGGCGAAGCGGCCGGCTATTGCCGCGCCTATCCCGCGCCCCGCGCCGGTTACCAGCGCAACCTTGTCTTTGAGTATCAATCCTGTCTCCCTTTGTCCCCTTTATTCCACGGCAGGTCGTCCACACCGGCGATTTGGTTGGCTTCCCGCGCCATCGTGAACAGCAGGTCGGAGAGGCGGTTCAGGTAGGCCAGTGTCGGGGGGGAGACCGTCTCCTTCCTGGACAGGGCTACCACCTCCCGCTCAGCCCGCCGGCAGACCGAGCGCGCCACGTGCAGCGCCGCCGCAGCCGCCGTTCCGCCGGGGATGATGAATTGCCTGAGCGGCTCAAGCGCCGCGTCCATCCGGTCGATGGCCTCCTCCAGGAAGGACTCGGAGCCCTCCTCCAGGCGCAGCACCCGGTCACCCTCCTTGACCCCCTCAGCAGGGGCGGCCAGATCGGCGCCCAGCAGGAACAGGTCGCTCTGCACCCGCCTCAAGTGCTCCTCCATCCAGGCGGGCAGCCCCTGGGCTCGAACCCAGCCGAGATAGCTGTTCAGCTCGTCGACCGCCCCACAGACCGCCATCCGCGGTGAATCCTTCTGAAGCTGACCGCCGCGATAAAGCGACGTTTGGCCCGCATCGCCCCGTTTGGTGTAGATCTTCAACTTACAACCCCTCGCTGTCTAAGCCTCGATGTGGCAAAGATGGACATAAATTTGTATAATATACATTACTTGATACCCCAGACCGATCCCCCTGTCAGATCGACGAGAGAAAAATATAGCAGCAGGAGTATCCGTGAGCGCCTTCTTTGAAATCTGCCTCAGCCTCTGCCTTCTATGTCTGGCTGCCTGTGGCAGTGAAGAACCCGTCAAAGGGACCGAATCTGCCACACCGGAGAAGTCCTCCGCTCGGCAGCAGAGCGACCCTGCATCCCAACCGGGCGATACCTCCGCCGCCACCGAACTGACCCCGCCGACCCTGGACGACGTGGGCAACCCGGACGAGGTGGCGGTGATAGAGAGCTCTAATGGTCAGATCGTTCTCGAGTTTTTCCCCGACTTAGCCCCGCTGCACGTGGCTAACTTCAAGAAGCTGGCCCGCTTCGGCTTCTACGACGGCACCACCTTCCACCGGGTCGTTCCCGGCTTCGTCATCCAGGGCGGCGATCCGAACTCAAAGGACAGCGACCCGACCAACGACGGCACCGGCGGCCCTCCGTGGCAGGTCAAGGCCGAGTTCAACGACCGCCCTCACCTGAAGGGGACCCTCTCTATGGCACGCAGTCGGGAATACGACTCAGCCGGCAGCCAGTTCTTCATCTGCCTCGACCGCGTCCCACACCTGGACAAACAATATACGGTGTTCGGCCAGGTCATCAAGGGGCTGGACGTGGTCGAAGAGATCGGTCGTATGAAGCGCGACCCGACCAATCCTCGCGACCGGAAACTGCCGGCGGTGGTAATGCGCAGGGTGCGTATCGTCAAGCGGGGCGAGCTCGGGCTGTAGTTTGTTTGAAGGCTCAACCCGACGCCGGGTGTCCGCTTTCGCCATTCCGCGGATATGGTTGCGTGGCTTCATTCTGGTCATCCTTCTACAACCGCTCGTATCCATCGCTGCGACCGTTGAGGCCCCGGTATTCCACCCCTCTCCCAAGCCGACGGGCCGCCACTGGCTCTTCCTGACCGTTGAGGAGCTAACGCCGACCGAGCTCGACCGGGCGCGGAATGATGTGGCTCGCAGCCTGACCCCGCGCTCACTGGCCCGCCGCCGGAAGGTCATAGGGCTCGACCCGCCGGTCAGACGGTGCGATCTGCCGGTCAGTCGGGAGCGGCTCCGCGCCATCGAAGCCACCGGCTGCCGTGTTGTGAGAACCCTGCGTTACCTCAACGCGGTGACTGTCGAAGCCCCTCCCGAAGCGCTTGCGCGGGCACGAGGCCTCGAGTTCATCAGGAAGGTCCGACCGGTGATGGCGCTGCCATCGCTGCACCAAAACACCCAATCAGTCGAAAACCATCACGATCGGAACCCTCAGCCGGTTCTACCCTCCGGTCGTGACGACCCGGAAGACTACGGTCTCACCTGGTGGCAGTCGGCGCTGGTCAACCTGCCGGCGGCGCACCGGCTTGGCTACCGCGGGAGATCGATCCTGATTGGTGTCCAGGACGCCGGCTTCAACAACCTGGACCACCGCTGCTTCCGGCATCTGGAGGTCGTCGCCGCCTACGACTTCCTGAACGGGGATGACAACGTCGGCGATGAAGGGGACATCGGCAATGGCGCCCACGGCACCAGGACCCTGTCGGTCATCGCCGGGCTCGACTCGGGGCGCTTCATAGGTGCGGCGCCGGAGGCACATTTCGTTCTCACCAAGACCGAAGATTCCGAAGAGGAATACCCCGTTGAAGAGGACCTCTGGGTGGCCGGGCTATGGTTCCACGACTCGCTGGGGGTAGATGTCCTGTCATCCTCGGTCTCCTACCGTGCCTGGTATGACTACGAGGATATGGACGGCGAGACTGCCGTCACCACCAGAGCGGCCGACTCAGCCGCGGCAGCGGGGATGGTGATCGTCAATTCAGTCGGCAACTCCGGCCGCAATCCTTATCCCCACTCAAAGATCGGAGCCCCCGCCGACGGAAGATTGGTCGTCGGGGCGGGCGGGGTAAGACCCGACAGCAGCTACTGGACGGCCTCCTCGCGGGGACCGACCTACGACGGGAGGATTAAACCCGACGTCGCCGCGCAGAGCTCGGCAGTTTACACCGCATCAGTCCTGAATGACACCTCCTACTTCAACTACAGCGGCACCTCATTCGCCTGCCCGATGGTCGCCGGCGTGGCCGCACTGATCCTGGAGGCCAACCCGTGGCTGACCCCCTCTCAGGTCACCGAGATCCTCCATTCCACCTCAAGCCGGGCCAACCATCCCGACACCTTAACAGGTTACGGCATCATCAACGCACTGGAAGCCGTCTACCGAGCTGAAGCGGTGGTCACCGGAACCAAACCCGCCCCGCCTCAAACCTTGATCTTGACCGCCTATCCGAACCCGTTCAACGGCCGCCTGACCATAGAGGGGGTTAACCCCCGGATCATTGAAGTATATGACGTCACCGGCAGGCGAGTGGACATTTCGAGGATTATCCGCAACGGCTCGAACGATAGATCTGCCAGTCTCGACTTCTCCAGCCTGCCCGCCGGGAAATATATGTTATGCACTGACGACGGCAACTCCGGGGCTCACCTCGGCGTAGTTCTAATCCGCTGATCCGAGCACCTCCGTCACACCACAGCAGGTGACAGTGGGATCAAAGCTCACTATTAATCAGTGCAGAATATTGTTGACAAATGTGGTTGTTTGATGTATATTGTTCTTTATGGAAATCCAAGATGCAAGATCGCTATCACCTTCCGCGCAGGAAGCGTTGCGCAAACGGGCTGTTCGCGCCCATTTGGAAGG